>DVFR01000005.1 GCA_018713165.1 Candidatus Coproplasma stercoravium
CTGCTGCGTTAAAGCCCTTGCCTCGTCGATACTTTGCGCATTTTTGCACAACGCCGCATAAATGCGCCGTTGTGCCTTAAACGCAAGTATCTCCTCTTCCCGCAAAAACCTTTTTTTGCGGGAGCCCTTAAAAGTTGTATTGCCTGCGGGCTTTGCCTTGCATCTGCCGCAATCTTTCTCGCAAGGCGCAAGGATATGGCGCCTTGCACGGTCAACGCAAACACAAACATTTGTGTTTGCCTACCTCGCGGAATACGTAAAGCGGGTAGCCGCTTTACTATGAAACATTCCGCTCGTCGCTTTAAATTGCTATGCATCCCCAAAGAGCGTATTTTGCGATGAATTGACGCGAAGAGGAGGCAGCAATACTCTTCTTTGTATTGCAACGACGGATGAGAGACAAAGGCGCGCAAAAGCCGCCTTTGGGGACTGGTTCAAGCTATTGGCACTCGGCTAAGTATTCAAAAAAACAAAGGCAGGCAAAAATGGATAAATTAAAGGGTAAAAAAGTGCTCGTGTTCGGCGACAGCATAATGTTCGGTTCGGGCAACGGCGGTTTCGGCGTAGGCGAATATCTCGAAAGAGACCTCGGCATGCAGTGTTTAAAATATGCGATAGGCGGCGCGAGGATAGGTTTTAAAGAGGGTAAAAGCTGGGTTCCCGAGCAGATAATAAAGGCGCTCGGCGAGGGAGCGGAGGCAGACTATATTGTGTTCGACGGCTTCACCAACGACTGCAACATATCCGAGGGGGCGACAGAGCCCGACGTGCCTCTCGGCGAAATTCCCGCAGGCTACGATTGCCCCGACGTGTATGCGCTCGAAAGGGAGGGCAGCGAATTCTCTCCCTGCTTTCAATCGGTGATATACACGCTCCTTTCGCGTTTTCCCAAGGCGAAAATACTGTTTATCCGCCCGCACAACATGGGCAGGCGCGACGATAAGTTGCAGCGGCTTTACGGCGAGCGCGCCATTGAAATATGCAAAAAATGGGGCGTGCCGTACGTCGATTTATACAGCGAAAGCGGGATGAACACCTTTATTCCGCTCCACCGCGACCTGTTCACGTTCGACAGCTACGGCTGGGGGCGCGGCGACTGCACCCACCCCAACGCCGCGGGCTACGAGCTTAAATATATGCCGCTGATTGAAAGCGCGCTGGCGCGCCTTTAATTGAGCATATCTTTAATTGCCCGGCATATATCATTAAATTAAAAATATAAACGGAGGCGGTACAATGAAGGTTCTGATGATAAACGGCAGTCCGCACAAAAACGGCTGCACGTATACGGCGCTCAATATAATCGCGGAAGAACTCAAAGCGCAGGGCGTCGGGAGTGAGATTGTATGGCTAGGGAACGGCCCCGTGCGCGGCTGCATAGGTTGCGGCGGCTGCAAAAAAAGCGGCAAAGACAGGTGCATATTCGGCGACGACGGCGTTGCCGACATTGCCGAAAAGTGCAAAACTGCCGACGGATACATATTCGGCGCGCCAGTGCACTACGCCTCTCCCAACGGCGCAACGGTTGCCGCGCTCGACCGTATTTTTTATTCTGCGGGCAAATATATGCAGTTCAAGCCTGCCGCAAGCATTGTTTCGGCGCGCCGCGCGGGCACGACGGCTTCATACGATGTGCTCAATAAATATATAGGCATAAACAACATGCTCATGGTTCCCGCAAGCTACTGGAACATGGTTCACGGCAACACGCCCGAAGAGGTAATGCAGGACAAAGAGGGCGTTTCGGTAATGCGCGGAATAGGCTCTAACATGGCGTGGCTGTTAAAGCTGCTCGCCTCTGCAAAGGGCGGCGAACTTGAAAAGCCGGCAGTCGTTCCCAAGGAGAGGACGAATTTCATACGCTGAAATTTAAAGAATACAGATTTCTTGTTTAAAAAGGCATGAGGGGCCGCGCTTTTTGCGCGGCCCCGCCTGCCTTGCTTTATTTGCCGTATAGCCTGTATGCTTTTGCATAAGTGAGCTTTAAACAAAAAATATTTATAAATAAACATATTAACGTGCGCAAAACTTAAATAAATTTTCAAAAAAACGAAAATTGTTATCATGACAAGTGTTGACACGAAGGCTGAACTGTGATATTATATTTTTGATGAAAAAATGCGGTAGTGTTTTTTTATTGCGGCAAGCCCTGCAATAAAAAAGGGAGAAGTGCATTGGTGCGCTTCTCCCTGTAAAAACTCTTCTAAAAAAAGTTTTTGCGCGTTCTATTCGGCGCAATAGTTTTTCAGAGGAGGAGTTTTATAAGGGGATGTATCTATAATAGGAATAATCTGCCGATTTTTTCAATTATAATTCTCTATGGAGGACAAGGATGAAAAAACTCAAAAAGTTTCTTCTGTTCATTGCCTGCTGCCTCACGGCGTGCGCGATAGCAGTTCCGTTTGCTGCCTGCGCCGAAGACCCGGACGCCGGCGGTGACGGCGGAAATGACGGCACTGAGCAGGGCGGCGGTGACAACACCGGCGGCGAAACGCAGTCCGGCACAAACGTGCTTCAAAGCATAAGCATAAACGAGCTTGACGCAAAGCGGCAGTTCAATATCGGTGAAAGTTTCTCTTCCGAAGGACTTACTGTAACCGCATTGATTACAAATTTGGGCGGCACCGGCGGTTCGCAGAACCCCGACGTAACCGACAAAGCGGTTATCGATTCTTCCGCTTTCGACAGTTCAAAGCCCGGTACATACCCTATTTATATCAGCTACACGTTCGGCGGCATAACTCTCTATGCAAGCTACAACGTTACGGTAGTATCTGCAATAGAGGGTACCATTGCAGGGCTTGAAGTTGCTTTCAGCGGCGAAAGGCAGTATTCCGTCGTTGCGGCAAACAGCGAAAATGTTCCCGCTATCGATTTGTCTGAGCTTACGGTAACGCAGGTTGTGGGCGAAGACGCTAACAACACGACCGAAACTGCGCTCACCCGTTCGCAGTACGAACTTTCGTATTCGGTAGACGGCGGAGAGGCGGTTGCCGTTCCCGAAAGCCAGACGACCATTCCCGTTACGCAGAAGGGCGTTTACAGCGTTTATGCTTCCGCGACTTATACCTCCGGCGGCGAATCGTTCGAGATGAACGGTTTTGTAACTTTCTATGCCGTTGACCCCGTTGTATCCCTTACATACAACAACGACGGCACGAAGGAATTTGATTACGATACAGATGAAACGATAGGTTCTGACTGGACATACACTGTATCATATAATTCCGGTGCAACCGCAAAAGTTGGATATAGCGATGTAACGCTTGAAGGTATTGTTAACGACAACGAAGGACAGAATAGCGCTACCGTTACTTATGTCGAAGAGCAGCTCGGCTACAGTTCTGAAACTCAGGACGCAGTTATTGCTTCCTATACAGAGAGTTGTTCTGTAAATTATACCATAGGCGAGAATCCTAACGCTGGTGCGGAAGTAACAGATAATTATTATGTAGATTTTGCAAGCACAGAGAATGGTTGGGGCGAAGCAAAAGATACTACAATACCCGGAACTGTTTATGTTGATAGCGACGGCGTAAGGCAGACAACGAAAACCGACGGCGTAATATCGCTCATATCGGAAGGACAGGCAAAGTTCAAAGATAAGAACGCGTC
>DVFR01000035.1 GCA_018713165.1 Candidatus Coproplasma stercoravium
ATTTTGAGCAATTTTTAAGATTTAAAACTGACGTAACGGAACTTTGCAAAAGTAACGTCCGCAAAATCGTCCCTTTTTCTGCCTTTTTCATTATTTCAGGGAAAAGCGGGACGTTACTTTTACACTTGAGCGCAACAAAATTTTTGAGATTTTACGAAGAATTTTCCAAAAACCTATTGACAAATCACAGGAAATGTGGTAATCGTATTAACACGAAGAAAGAAGCGAGGAGGTCATCGTATGAACGCAAAGGAAATCATAGCCAAAGCGGACAGGGGAGAGGGGCTTACCGTAGAGGAAATTAAGGTCTATCAGCAAGCCGCCAAGCCTGTAAAACACGTTTATGGCAAGTACGGCACGTTGGCTCTCAAATATATGGAAGAGCACAATGTGGGAAAGTATTGGGCGATTGAAAATCTCCCCGAATATCTGCACGGCATTGACAGACAGGCGGATGAACTCTATGAGAGTATGTACGCAAGGCTGTCAAAGGACGAGAGGTACAAACGGACAGGCGATTTTATGGAAGACTATCGCCGCCAGACGGAAATCAAGCAGCTTATCGAGGAAGAGATATTAAGCGAACTTGTATATGTTGACTGAAAAGGAGGTTTAATATGAATAAGGTCATAGGTTTTGGAAAAGGATTGCTCAAAATAGCGTTTATGGGACTTGTCATAGTAGGTACTTGCATTATGAATTTCATAGGCGCGATTATCTGCGCTATTGCAGGCAATTAACGGGGAAAAGGCAATGGAACGTAAAGAAGATACGCCTGTACGCATAATCCGCAGAAGATATGAGGAAATGCACAGGGAAGAGCGTAAAAAAAAGAACAAAGTATGGGGGACGAGCATTGAACGTGAGTTCTCCGATAAGATAGATGCTTTCCTTAAAGAACACGGCTTAAAAAAAGTCGAGCTGATTTATGCAGGGTTTCAAGCCCTGCAAAATCAGTACGGCCCGCAAACACAACTGAATAACGAATAAAGCGTGAGCGCAAGGACTATGGCCCTTGCGCTCTTACTTTTATCAAAGACTAAAACTAAATATTGTGCCGAACGGCATAGGAAAGAAAACGAACATCGGGAAGATGTGGCGTATCGGACTTATGCCGCAGCGCTGTATCTTCCCGATTAAAAATTATGAGGTGAGGAGATTACAGTACGGACTTTATGAAAAATAACCAAATTAAATATTTGGCAGCACTTTCTGTTCTGCGTCACGTTTATTCCGAGGGATTGATAGAATTAACTGTCTTGGAACGAATAAATCATAAAAATGCAGAGGAGACGGGGTGTCGAGTAATTAAAATATAAGGCATTATTATGGTAAACAAAGCAAAAAAGGTAATAACAATAGCACCGTTAAGTAACAACGATAACAAAATTCGCGTCGCTGCATATTGCCGTGTGAGCACAGACTCCAATGACCAGCTTAACTCATTTTACGCTCAAGTTAAGTATTATACCGACTACATTAGGTTGAATGAAAATATGCGACTTGTAGATATATATGCAGATGAGGGTATAACAGGCACGTCTATCGAAAAACGAGCGGATTTTAAAAGATTAATTTCTGATGTTAAGAAGAAAAAAATAGATAGGGTACTTGTTAAAAGCGTTACTCGCTTTGCCAGAAATTCTCTTGAATGTATAGAAACAGTACGCTTGTTCAAGTCGAACGGAACAAGTATCTATTTTGAGAATGATAATATTGATACAGAACAAATGAACTCGGAAATGATTTTATATATAAAGAGTGCGTTTGCTCAGGGAGAAGCGTTATCAGCATCGCGCAGAATGGCGGTATCAAGTCGTATGAAGATGGCTGACGGAACATATAATCTTGCCAGCGCACCTTATGGATATAGGTTATCAAAAGATGGGTTAGTTATAGAACCGAATGAAGCTATACACGTTAGAAAAATTTTTGAACTTTATTTGGCGGGGATGGGAGAATGTCTGATAGCGCAATTTATGAACGAACATTATCCTGAGAAAAGGTGGGGTAAGCGTACAATCTGTTGTATCCTTACAAATGAAAGATATGTGGGGGATTGTTTGCTTCAAAAAAATTATTCGGACTCCACATTACCATTGCGTATGAGAAAAAATAATGGAGAGTTGCCGCAATATTATTATGAGGGAACACACGAGGCAATAATCAGCAAGGAAGATTTTGATAAAGCTCAATTATTACGCAAGAACAGACATCCACTTTACAACAAAGCAAATCGTAGGACAACAAAGGATAATTTCTTCTATGGCAAGATATATTGTCGGTATTGTGGTTGGGTATATAAAAGCTCAATTCGTCACGACGAATTGTTCTGGCGTTGTAGCAAAAAAGGACAAGTTGCAGAAAAATGTTATGCGCCAAATTTGTTAGATGAAGAAGTACAAAAAGCCTTTGTCCATATGTTTAATATCTTAAAACAAAACGAAAATGATATTGTCCACGATACTTTGTTGCAAATGCAGACTATTAAAATGAGGGAACACGGCACGAGCGAAGAACTTAAAGATATAGACCGTCAGATAGCCGAGATATCTGAACAAAGCCGTATTTATACTGAGCTTTACACGCAAGGTGTGCTTGATGAAATGACATTTTATAGCAAAGCAGACAGGTTAAAAAATAAAATAACTGAACTGCGCAGCCGGCGGTTAAAGGTGCTCAATATGTGTAGTGATGACGGGGTATTAAATGCTTTGCGCAAACTTGAGAAAGTGTTGCTGGATACTGACTTTTTAATGGATTTTAGTGGTGACGTTTTTGATAGTATTGTGGAAAAAATATATGTTGAACAAGAAGGCAAATTGACTTTCGTTATGCGTTCTGGTTTAGAATTTACTATGGATAGGGAGAAGCTATGAAAAATAGGATGTATCCTTTTGGATATAACTGTGAAAATGGAGAAATAAAGGTAAATGAATATGAGGCTGCTGTAGTCAGAATGATTTTTTCAGAGTATGACCGTGGTGGTTCCCTCAAACAAATTGTATCAATACTCAACAAAGGTGCTATATCCTTTAATAGCGATGGCTCACTTTGGGATAAATGTAAATTATATAGGCTCTTGATGGATACGCGCTATGTGGGAGATAAGCTGTATCCTCCAATCGTTGAAATTGATTTATTTGATAGGGTAAATTCTGCAAGGGAGAGCAAATATGTAGAGGTGACGCCCGCAAGCGAAGAGATTAAATTTTTGCAAAACAAAATTACTTGTTCAAAATGTGGCAGCCATTATGTTCGTGAGATAAATAAGAAAGGTGAGCATTATTGGAGATGTGCACATTCATGTTGCAGAGTAAAACCTACAGATGGTTACATTTTATCTTCGATATATTCAGTTATGGGAAAAGTTGTGCGCGATCGCAATCTTTTAAATAATTCAGTTACAACTACTTGTTACAGCCCTACTCCTGATATAGTTCGTATGAATAATGAGTTTAGAAGAGTAGAGCATCAGTGTGGGTATGAAGTTGCTAAAACATTACTTTTTCAGATAGCGTCAGCAAAGTTTTCTATATGTAAAGAAGATAAAAGTATCTATACCAATAATCTTTATGAAAAAATAAGGGCAAGCCATAAGAGTGGTAAACTGAATGTGCAACAGCTCAAAGATATTGTAAAAGAAGTGAGAATTAATGAAAAAGGAAGGGTGGATGTAATGTTTATGAACGGGGCGATAGTTGAAGGTGAGGAGGAGCTATATGCAGGCAAAGTTGGTAACTAAAATAGAAGCTAATCCGTTGCTGTCAAAACATACGAATCCGAACAAATTGTTAAGAGTAGCTGCTTATTGCAGGGTGTCAACCGACAGCGAAGACCAACTTGAAAGCTATAAGGCGCAGGTATCCCATTACACAGATAAAATTTCAAAAAATCCGCAATGGAGATTTGTTGAGATTTATGCGGATGAGGGTATTACAGGCACATTGGCCAAGAAGCGTCCAAACTTTATGCGAATGATACGCGATTGTAAGAAAGGAAAGATAGATTTGATTCTTACAAAATCAGTTGCTCGTTTTGCAAGAAATACTGTTGATAGCCTGAACTATGTTCGTCAGTTGAAAACTATCGGTGTGGGAGTGTTTTTTGAAGAACAAAATCTTGACTCGTTGAAAACAGACAGCGAAATGTTTATCGGACTACATAGTGTTTTAGCACAGGCAGAAAGTGAAAACATAAGTGCAAATGTCAGATGGGGAATACAACAGAGAATGAAATCCGGTACCTTTGCTTTCCGTTATAATATTTTGGGCTACAAAAAAGGTGAAGACGGCAATCCTGAAATTGTACCGGAGGAGGCAGAGCATATACGGACAATCTATACAATGTATCTTAACGGGAATAGTTTTGACCAAATTAAAAATTATCTTGAAACAAATGGTGTAAAAACGAAACAGGGAAAAGCTGTATGGAGTAAAACTCAAATTAAAAATATGCTCACGAATGAGCGGTACAGCGGAGATATGTTACTACAAAAGACCTATACAGAAAACTGTATAACAAAAAAGGTCAAAAAGAATCGCGGGGAGATGACTAAATATCTGATTACAGATAATCACCCCGCTATAATCGACCGTCAGACATTTAAAGCTGTACAGGTTGAAATGGCAAAAAGGTGTAGCAGGCAGAGGCTATCAGATAAGAGCATTACAGAGCAAAGCAAATATAGCGGAAAATATGCTTTAACTGATTTGCTGGTTTGTGGAGAGTGCGGAAGGCAATACAGGAGAAAGACTTGGAGTAGAAATGGAGTAAAGAAAATTGTATGGCGCTGCCTTAGCAGAATAGAACATGGAACTACTTTTTGTAAGCATTCATTAAGTGTGGAGGAAGGAGCTTTGCACAGAGCAATTTGTCGAGGCTTGAACAAGGCTATTGAGGATAGCGACAAAATAATGAATATGATACAGGCTAACCTGTCATACGGTGTAACCGGAGATGAAGAGGCTTTAAATATTTACGCAATGGAAAATCAGATAAAGACTCTCGACGATGAATTAGACGAGACAATAAAACTTAGTCAGGAAAGCGGGGGCAATAGTAACCGATTTGTCGAAATGATTAGAGAAATAAGTAAACGGATTGTCGCGTTGCGTGAACAGGTTGAATTTGCAAAACAGAAGTTAGATTCAAACGATGCGAATAAGGTAGAGCTAGAGCGTATAAGAAAAATCTTGCTTGACCAGCGAATTGCGTTTTATGAGTACGACGATGTTACTGTGCGATTATTAGTAGAGTATATAAAGGTAATGTCTGATGGGAAAATTGTCATTGTTCTTAAAGGTGGAGAGGAAATTGAAGAAAGACTATAAAATAATGGTAGCACATCTGCGTGCTACCATTATTTGCGTAAGAATATTGATAAAACTACCAAGTCGTCGGTTCGGATACGGTTTTTTTCTAGAAAATTAAAAATGCAGCCGTCAAAAAGGAAAGCGTTTTCTATTACCAAAAACAAGCCAAAAACACAATATAAAGGTAAAATCCCTACAAGATAAACAATATCTTGTAGGGATTTTTTGGTGTAGCCTTTTCGTACACCATAGATGGAGCTACTGGCCGGATTCGAACCGGCGACCTGCTGATTACGAATCAGCTGCTCTACCAGCTGAGCCACAGTAGCATATTAACTTTTGCCGGTAAAACATGACGCGCAAGCTCTTGGGCACGCCCTTGGCACTGACTTAAATTATT
Organism: Candidatus Coproplasma stercoravium; assembly: GCA_018713165.1. Classification (GTDB taxonomy): domain Bacteria; phylum Bacillota; class Clostridia; order Christensenellales; family Borkfalkiaceae; genus Coproplasma; species Coproplasma stercoravium. Next base: position 5,716 of record DVFR01000035.1, read on the forward strand.
ATAGCAGAATTTTGTAATTTTGCAAGCGTTTTGCCATGCTTTACGCAACATATTTTTGCTTTACCGAAAGTAAAATACGATATGAATGAAAAAATTGCCCGTATGCTCCGCCGCACGTCCGTTTTTGCGCTGGTTGCCCTGTTTTCGGCGCTTGCGGTCGCGGTTTTGCCTGCCTGCGGCAGCTACATAAGGCAGCGTGCGAAATTTTACATAACGTACTGTTTTTCCCCTGCTTCGTCCGCCCCGTCGGAAGAGTTGTGCGAGGCCGTGCGCAGTGCAGGGTATGCTGGCTACGCCCTTTCGTACGGCGGAAGCTATTATATCGTCGCGGCGTGCTGTAAAACCGTCGGGGAGGCTGAGGCGCTTGCCGCAAGTCTTTCCGAAAGGGGAGTTGAAAGCGGCACGCTTGCCGCGGAGCGGCTGCGCTTTGAACTGCTCACTTATGGCGCCGAGCAAAACGCGCGGCTCTACGAAGAGAACATCTCCGCACTGCTCTCGATTTCGTCCGGGTTGTTTTCCTGCCTCGAAATCCTTATAAGGGAGGGGCGGGAAGAGGCGCGCGCAAACTTTCGCTCCGTTCATTCTGATTTTTTATCTTTATATTCAAAAAATCTCTCGAATTGTTTCACCCGTCCGCTTGCGGCTCTTTGTGAGCTTTCGGCGGAATGCGCGTTCGGGGCAATTCTCTCCCGCGACGTCCGCTATCTTTCCGCCGCAGTGGCCGATAGCCTCCTGTCGCTTGCACTTACGTAAAGGAGAGGAGAAAAATCTGATAAAATTGCAGATAATTGATTTTATCGGACGCAGTCCGCATTTTTTATGATATAATTAATGCATGAAATATGCAGTTTCAAAGTCGTTCGGTATATTTGCAAAGTTCAGGCCGCCGTTTTGCCGCGCGCTCTTTCCCGTCGCATCGCTTGCGCTCAGAATGCGCCCGCGGCTCAGGGGAGTGAGCGTGATAAAATACAAGACGGATTTCGGCGGAGTAAAATTTCCCGTGTACGTAATTTCGCCGAAGGGGACGGAGGACAAAACTCTTCCGTCGCTCGTGTATTTCCACGGCGGCGGTTTTGTGTACCGCGCCGCGCCGTACCATTGGCTCAACGCCGCGCTGTATGCCCAAAAGGCGGGTTGCCGCGTTATAATGCCTGATTATCCGCTCGTTTACAACAACAAATTTTCGGTCGTTTTAAATAGCTGCCGCGCCGCGTATAAATGGGTCTGCGAAAACTGCGGAATTCTTAAAACTGAGCGCGGCAAAATCGCGCTCGGCGGGGATTCGGCAGGCGGCTGTATCGCCGCAGATGTCGCCCTTTGTGCGGAGGAGGGGGAGCGCCCCTGCTTTTTGTTCCTGTGCTATCCCGTGCTCGACAGGCGGCAGAATACGGATACAATGCGCAGGTTTACCGATACGCCCATGTGGAACTCCGTTTCAAATAATAAAATGTGGTCGCTGTGTTTAAGCGGCGGAGACTATGTAAGTCCCGCAGAGCGCGCCGACCTGTCCTGCCTTCCGTGCGCCTACGTCGAAACCGCAGAGTTTGACTGTCTCAAAGACGAAGGGGAGGCGTTTGCCGCGCGGCTTGGTCAAGCCGGAAAGAGAGTTGAGCTTAACAAAACCGCGGGCACAATGCACGGCTTCGATATCGTAAGAAATAGCGCCGGGACTAAGGCGGCGCTGAATAAAAGAATTGCCGCTTTAAAGTCGGCGTTTTTATAAAATAAATATATAAAATAAATAAAACGGCAAATAAAAAGCCCCGCAATCAAAGCGGAGCTTTTTTGTTTTGCATGCACGATAATTTACTGAATTGCCTGAATTTTAAACTAAAAACAGGCTTTTATATTACGCATAGTACTATGATTTTGCTTAAAATACTGCTAAAAAAACGTTGTTTATCCCATTTTCGAGTGAATTGCGGCGCGCTCTATCTCCGCAACAATCCGCTCGTTTCCGCGCGGGGGATTAAAATCTTTTAAATTATTTTTAAGCTGTCTGTCGCCCATCAGCTCAAATATTTTTTCTTTAAGTTTTTCGGGCGAAAGTTCTTTTTCGCGTAAAATTCTGCAAAGCCCCGCTTTTGCAAAATATTCTGCGTTTTTCACCTGGTCTCCGCGCGTTGCGCCGTTTTCGAGCGGGATAAAGAGTGTGGGTATGCCGTTCGTTATCAGCTCGAACGCAGAGTTTGAACCTGCGCGCGCCACGGCGCAGTCGGCACATGCATAAGCTTCACCGATATCGGCAATAAATTCCGCCTGAACGTAGCCGTAAACTTTGGCGTCGATTTTGTTCCCCTTGCCGCACACGTGCAGAACGTTGTATTCCGCGCAGATATCCTTTATCTTTTCGCGCAGGGCGGCATTTATCGCCTTCGAGCCGCTCCCGCCGCCGAACACGAGCACCGTGGGGCGCGCGTCAAGCCCGAATTTTTCCATTGCTCTTGCGCGGCTGCCGCGCCGCGCTTCCCGTCTTATGGGAGAGCCGCAGTATCTGCCCCGCGCAAATTTTTCGGCGGTTTCGGGGAATGAAGTCAGCGTTGCGAGCGCAAAGCGCGAAATAATTTTGTTCGCAAGCCCCGGGCTCAAATCCGATTCGTGCGTAAGCACGGGTATGCCGAGCTTTTTCGCCGCGAGCGCGGGAGGGAGCGAAACGTATCCGCCCTTGCAAAAAAGCAGGCAGGGTTTTTCGCGCAGCAGTATGTTTTTCGCCTCGTCTACGCTGCGTTTAAGCTGCGCGGGTATGCTTAAATTTGCAAAAATTTTGCCCCGCACGAGTTTCGGCGCCGAAAAGGTGAAAAATTTTATGCCCTCCGAGCGGCAGATTGTGTATTCTATGCCTTCGGTGCCCATATATTCCGTTTCAAATTTTCCTTCCAGCTCGCGCGCAAGCGCAATGTTCGGCATCACGTGCCCCGCGCTGCCGCCGCCGCAAAACATTATTTTCTTCATAACATTAGTTTATTTTATTCGGCGCGGTATTATGAGCGGCTTTCCGCCAAAAAAACGTCTATAAAGGCACATACGGCCGTAATATTTTTCTCACGCCCGGGCGGTGTTTGTCCCGTTTTTCAAAGCCGCGTTTATTTATAATCATAAAGTTGACAGCCCGCCGCGCGGGTGGTAAAATAATAACCGATATGGAACCTGTTTACATCGTTGCAATAGTTGTGGGCGCGCTCATGTTCGTGCTCCTTATAATAAGTTTCTGCGTGATTGCAAAGCGGCGCAAAGAGGATGAGGAGCGCCGCGTCGAGCTCGACGCCGTGTATTCCGACCCCAAACTTGCCAAAATGGAGTACGACATCGCCTTTTACGACGACGATATTCCCCGTCCCGAACCCAGCCGCGAAGATAAGCAGGTCACGATTGACGAGGTTATCGCAGGTGAGGCCGAGCCGCGTTTCACTGCGGTTGAGAGCGCGATTTTCACCAAGGCAGACGATGGAATGGAGGAAATTTCGGGGCATTACGAGCCTGACGACAAGTAATTTTCGGCAAGCCCGCTAAAACCGCGGCCGGCCTTGTTTTACTTTTTTGCGCAAAATATATTGCGGGCTATGCCCGAAAATTTATTTATAACGGAAATTTTTTTGATGGAACTTGAAATTTTAAACTGGGTGCACGCAACCTTTCACGATATTTCGTGGCTGAACTATCTCATGAAATTCGTCTCCGCGCTTGCCGCGCACGGCGAAATAAGCATTGCCTGCTGCGTTGTGCTTCTTCTGTTTAAAAAAACGCGCCGCGGCGGTCTTGCAATGGCGGTTGCGCTCGTGCTCGACGTGGTGGTGGTAAACCTGATTTTAAAGAACGCGATAGGCCGCGAACGCCCGTGGACGCACGAAGAACTCTCGTGGGCGCCCGCCTTTTATGAACGGTACGGCATAGAGCTGTCCACCGACTACTGTTTCCCCTCGGGGCACACGGCGGTAACTTTCTGCGCGGCGGCGGTTTTATTGATATGTTACCGCGCAAAGGCGATACCCGCTGTTTTCGTCGCCCTTTTAATCGGACTTTCGCGCATTTATCTTTGCGAACACTACGTAACCGACGTGCTCGGCGGAATAGTGATAGGCATGCTGTGCGGCGTTGCCGGATACTTTATATACAAAAAGATTGAAAAAACCGCCCTCGCGTGGTACAAAAAACGCCGCTACAAGATAGAGGCGCGCCTCTTCCGCAGGCATACGCCCGTCAGGTAAATAAATATTGCGGTATTACATGCCCAACATATATATAATTATGTAACAAAACAGCGCCCGGCAGGGCGCTGTTTTCAGCTTTCAAACTGCATTACGAGCTGTTTTCCGAGCAGAGGGAGGGAAATGGTGAACTTTCCGTTTTCAAGCACAATTTTCTCACGGAATTTTATCCCGAGCGCTCCCGCACCCGCGGCAAACTCGCCCGTCTTTTCGTCGTAGGCGTATTCGCACTTGTACGAGCGCTCTGCTTCGTCCTGCTTTTTGTATTTGAGCTCCATATTCTTTTCGTCGCTCAATACTATTCTGATGTAGTCGAACCCGTCCAAAAAGTCATTACCGCCCCATTCGGCGCGGGTGCATTCGTAGGTCGCAATATACGGGTGGGTCAGCTCTTTCAGCGAGCCCGAAGTTCCCGCCGAGCACGCTGAAAACAGCGCGCACAGCACTATCGCCGCAACGGCGGCGGCATATTTCAGCTTCTTCATAACTTAAGTATGCGCGCATTTTTTTATTTTAACCGAGCGCTAACAGTACAAAACAGATTGAGTACGGTATGGCGACAGACTTTAAGACAGAGCGGGAGGTGGGACGGCTTTAAAAAATTGCGCAAAAAAGCGGCGGAGCCCAAAGCTCCGCCGCATGCTCTTTAATTTTTACGCCTTGCCTATGCAACCGAAAATTTCCATCTTTTCCTTAACGGTGTCTTTGATTGCCTGTGCGCCGGGCGCGAGAAGTTTTCTGGGGTCGAAGCCCTTGCCGGCGAGGTCTTTGCCCTCTTCGACGTATTTTCTCGTCGCTGCGGCGAACGCGAGCTGGCACTCGGTGTTAACGTTAATCTTCGCAACGCCGAGAGAGATTGCTTTTTTAATCTGGTCGGTGGGAATGCCCGTGCCGCCGTGGAGAACGAGGGGCATGTCGCCTACCTTTTCCTTGACTGCCGCAAGCGTCTCAAACGAGAGGCCGGGCCAGTTGGCGGGGTATTTTCCGTGAATGTTGCCTATGCCTGCGGCGAGCATGGTAACGCCGAGGTCTGCAATTTTTTTGCACTCGTCGGGGTCGGCGCATTCGCCCTTGCCTATAACGCCGTCCTCTTCGCCGCCTATCGCGCCGACTTCGGCTTCAAGGCTCAAACCGAGCTGGTTGCATACGTTTACGAGCTCGCTCGTCTTTGCAACGTTCTCGTCGATGGGGAAATGCGAGCCGTCGAACATAATCGACGAAAATCCTGCTTTTATGCACTTATAGCAGCCGTCATACGTGCCGTGGTCGAGGTGGAGGGCAACCGGTACGGTTATCTTCATCTCTTCAATCATCGCCTTAACCATTGCGGCAACGGTTTTAAAGCCCGTCATGTATTTGCCCGCACCCTCCGAAACGCCCAAAATGACGGGCGCATTCAGTTCCTGTGCGGTGGCGAGAATGGACTTTGTCCACTCAAGGTTGTTGATGTTGAACTGGCCTACGGCATATTTGCCGTCCCTCGCCTTTTCAAGCATCTCTTTTGCCGAAACTAATCCCATATTTACCTCCGGAAATTTAATGGTTTGCGTATGCAAAACTCATCTGATTTTCATACAAGGCTATTATAATATAAACAATCGCAAAATTCAAGCCCCGAAACAAAATTTGTTACAAAAATAGCGAAAAACGCTTTGCTTGCGGCGGCAAAAGGTATATAATGCGCTTGTAAAAGCAATAAAAGGAGAAATTATATGCGCGACGAAAGAATAAACAAACTCGCCGACGGGCTGGTAAACTATTCCGTCAGCCTCAAAAAGGGCGAAAAAGTATTCATAGAGGCGACCGACGTTCCCGAAGAACTCGTGTGCGCCCTTCTGGAAAAGGTGTACGCCGCGGGCGGCATACCCTACGTAAAGCTCGGCTCCAACCGCGTTCAGCGCTCGCTCCTTCTCGGGGCGGGGGAGGAGAGCATCAAAAAGCTCGCCGACTACGAAAAATATATTATGAGCGACATGGACGCCTACATCGGCGTGCGCGGCTTTAAAAACAACTTCGAGCTTTCGGACGTTCCCTCCGAAACCACGGCGACGTACCAGCGCGAGTTCTTCTATCCCGTGCACCACGAGATAAGGGTTAAAAAGACCAAGTGGGTAATCCTGCGCTACCCGACCGACGGCATGAGCCAGCTCTCGGAGATGTCTACGGAGAAGTTTGAAGATTTCTACTTCAACGTCTGCACGCTCGACTACGCGAAGATGTCGAAGGCGATGGATTCGCTCGTGGAGCTCATGAACAGGACTGACAAAGTGCGCCTCGTTGCAAAAAATACCGACCTCACTTTCTCGATAAAGGACATTCCCGCGGTGAAGTGCGCGGGCGGCTGCAACATTCCCGACGGCGAGGTTTACACCGCGCCCGTAAAAAACAGCGTAAACGGTATAATTACTTACAATGCGCCCACAATGGAGGGAGGGAAGAAGTTTGAAAACATTTCGCTCACCTTCAAAGACGGCAAGATAGTAAACGCTACCTGCGACGGCGACGACGAAGAGCTCAACAAGGTGTTCGACACCGACGATGGCGCGCGCTACGTCGGCGAGTTCGCGATAGGCGTAAACCCCTACGTCACCAAGCCCATGCTCGACATTCTCTTCGACGAAAAGATTTCAGGCTCCATTCACTTCACGCCCGGCTGCTGCTACGACGACGCATACAACGGCAACCAGAGCGGCGTGCACTGGGATTTGGTGCTTATAATGACTCCCGAATACGGCGGCGGCGAAATCTGGTTCGACGACGTGCTCATAAGAAAGGACGGGCTGTTCGTTTTAGACAGTTTAAAGCCGCTTAACCCCGAAAATCTCAAATAAACTGTTGACTTGAAAAAACATATTTGATATAATATTATCGTATCGTGCGGGAGGACGTAAAAACCCGCCTCATACATGAATCACGTTTAAAATTTTATTATTAAATCGGAGGAATACAAAAATTATGGCAAACGTAAAAGTTGCAATCAACGGCTTCGGCCGTATCGGCCGCCTTGCTTTCAGGCAGATGTTCGATGCTGAGGGCTATGAAATCGTAGCTATCAACGACCTTACCAGCCCCAAAATGCTGGCGCATCTTTTAAAGTACGATTCGGCTCAGGGCAGATACAAGTATGCCGACAGCGTAACCGCAGGTGAAGATTCCATCACCGTAAACGGCAAAACCATCAAAATCTATGCCGAAAAGGACGCCGTTAACCTTCCCTGGAAGGAACTTGACGTTGACGTAGTTCTCGAATGCACCGGTTTCTATACCTCCAAGGAAAAGGCTTCCGCGCACATCACCGCAGGCGCAAAGAAGTGCGTTATCTCCGCTCCCGCGGGCAACGACCTTCCCACAATCGTTTTCAGCGTAAACGAAAACACCCTGAAGGCTTCCGACACGGTTATCTCCGCTGCAAGCTGCACGACCAACTGCCTTGCACCCATGGCTGATACCCTCAACAAGTTCGCCAAGATTAAGAAGGGCTACATGACCACCATCCACGCATACACCGGCGACCAGATGGTTCTCGACGGCCCTCACCGCAAGGGCGATTTAAGGCGCGCAAGGGCTGCCGCCGTTAACATCGTTCCCAACTCCACGGGCGCGGCAAAGGCAATCGGCCTCGTTATCCCCGAACTCAACGGCGTGCTCGACGGCTGCGCACAGCGCGTACCCGTTCCCACCGGTTCGCTTACCCAGCTCATCGCTATCTGCGAAGGCGAGGTAGACGCAAAGTCTGTTAACGCCGCAATGAAGGCCGCATCTTCCGCATCCTTCGGCTACACCGAGGAGGAAATCGTATCTTCCGACGTAATCGGCATGACCTATGGTTCGCTCTTCGACGCAACCCAGACGAAGTGCATGCCCATGGGCGACGGCACCACGCTTGTAAAGGTAGTTTCCTGGTACGACAACGAGAACTCCTATACTTCCCAGATGGTTCGTACTATCAAGTACTTCGCCGAGCTCAAGTAATTTTATATCAAAAAAAGTACAAGCCCGCAGGTTTCCTGCGGGCTTGTTTTTGTATAACCTCTCGGATAGTCTGAGGGGAAGTAGAGACCATTGCCGGTGAGGAGAAATGGCGGTGTTAGCAATCAGCGGACAAGCCCCCTTGTGTAAAGAGGGCCGCCCTACCCGAGCCCCCTTTGTGTAAAGGGGGGAGTAAAGGGGGGATTGTAAGAGTTATGGACGCCAGCGGCGCGCTTAGAATTATGGTCTGTCTTTTGAAACATTAAACAATCCCTCGTTCTGAACCTTACGCCGCCGTCTTGCGTGGCACTCGGACTGACAGACCGGGGCTACGCCATAAAAAAGACCCACCCGTTAAGCGGATGGATTGGGTGAACTATTTTTGTTGATTGTGTTTAACTGTTAATATTTTTCGGCTTAAATAAAAACATATTTGTGTATTGACAAAAAATATATGTATGCTATAATATAATAAAATACATAATACTAAATTTATTAATTTTTTTTTGGGGGGGGTATGATATGAATAATTTAGCAGGATTATTCTCGAAAATTCACAAAATCTTAAATCCGTTTGATTTAAATTACCGTAGGGGTAAACCTGATGAATAAGGATATAAAAAAATATTTGCGCGATTCAATGAAAGGTTACGGCGTTTATAGCAGAAAACTTGAAAGTCGTCTAAATCAAACTTTTAGCGAAAAATACGATAGTCTTATTTCCGCGGGTGTTGAAAGTGAAACGGCTCGCGAGCAGGTTTATGCTTATATCGATACAAAATTAAAAACGCTGGTTATTCCGAAAAATAAATATCTTTTTCCTTTTCTAATGGGTATTCTGGCAGTATGTATATCTTCGTTTGAACTGTTCTTTTCTTTGATGTACAACCTGGTTTACTTTTACAGCGGGGAAATGGGCATTGTAACCGGCGGCATTGCTATTATTATAATTTTGTATTTGATTTTGGCAAGGCGTAGCTACCGTTGGTATGATTTTCTTGTTATGGGCATAATGCTGGTTTCATGGGGAGCTTCGTTTTTTCAAATTTTTCCTTTCATATTTTCGACGGGAGAAGGAGGCTCCCGTGCACTTGATTATATATTTCCGTGCGTTATCACTATTACGACTTACATTAATAAATGGGTAACAGAACCTACAATAACTTATGTGTTTTGCCCTAACTTTTTGGTGGGTGCGGGTATATTCATAACGACTTTAATAATGTTTATAAAACAAAGGGCAAAAATTAAAGCACGCTATCTGTTTTATAATGAGGTTTGAAATTTGCAACTTTAAATAGCAAAAGCCGACATCGCAAGCATAAATTTATGTCTGTGATGCCGGCTTATTTGTATTCAATTAATCGCTGGTTCGTGTTAGCTCATACGTTGAATCTGAACAGCACTACGTCGCCGTCCTTTATCACGTAGTCCTTGCCCTCGGAGCGCACTTTGCCCTTCTCGCGCGCGCCGTTGTAGCCGCCGCACTCTAAAAGCGTTTCGTAATCCACGACCTCGGCGCGGATAAAGCCGCGTTCGAAGTCGCTGTGAATTTTACCCGCAGCCTGCGGCGCCTTCGTGCCTTTTACGATAGTCCATGCGCGCGTTTCCTTCTCGCCCGCGGTGAGGTAGGAGATAAGCCCCAACAGCTCGTAGCTCTTTTTAATCAACCTGTTCAGGCCGCTCTCTTTAAGTCCGAGCTCCTCCAAAAACATGGCGCTGTCCTCGGGCGCCATCTGTGAGAGCTCTTCCTCGGTCTTTGCGCATATCACGAGCACCTCGCTGCCCTCGGCCTTGGCGTATTCCTTGACTTTTACGACGTTGGGAATTTCGTCCTCGGGTTTGCCCATATCCATTTCCGATATGTTCGCCGCGTATATAACGGGCTTTGCTGTGAGCAGGAAGAGGTTATCGATGAAGGGCTTTTCCTCGTCGGTGCACCCGAAGAGCCTCGCGGGCTTTTCTTCGCTTAAAAACTTATTCAGCCTTTCCAAAAGCTCGTATTCGGCCGCAGCCTCCTTGTTGCCGCCCTTTGCGGTGTTGCGTATTCTGTCCTCGCGCTTCATAACCGCTTCGATATCGGCAAGAATGAGTTCGAGCGTTATCGTCTTTATGTCGGCGATGGGGTCGATTTTGTTGCTCACGTGCGTAACGTTTTCATCCTCGAAGCACCGCACGACGTGCACTATGGCGTCGCATTCGCGTATGTGCGACAGGAATTTGTTTCCGAGACCTTCGCCCTGCGAAGCTCCCTTAACGAGTCCCGCAATGTCGACGAATTCTACGACGGCGGGGGTGACCTTTTTGCTGTTATACAGTGCCGCGAGCTTGTCAAGCCTCTCGTCGGGCACGGCAACCACGCCCACGTTGGGTTCAATAGTGCAGAAGGGATAGTTTGCCGCCTCTGCGCCTGCGTGCGTTATTGCGTTGAAGAGCGTCGATTTGCCGACATTGGGAAGTCCTACTACGCCTAATTTCATAAAAAATCCTTATCCTGCGGCGGCGCGCAAAAAAGGCGCGCCGCCGCAACGTTTCATCGTATTTTTAACAGTGCCATTATACCTTATTTTTAAAAATAATCAAAACGCTTTACCGCTTAACTTGCTAAAATTTTGCCCGTATGTTAAAATTATTTCAAATAACGTAAAGAGAGTATAAAATGGACTACAAAAAGTATATCGCACAAAAAATAAAGGCGGAGGGACTTTCGGAGGACGAAATTTACTCCTCGATTGCCCTTCCCCCCAATTCCGATATGGGTGACTACGCCCTGCCCTGCTTTAAGTTTGCGAAGGTACTGCGCAAGAGCCCCGCGCTGATTGCGCAGGATATCGCCGCAAATTATTCCGCCGACGACGTGATTGAAAAGGCGGAGGCGGTGAACGGCTACGTCAACTTCACCGTAAACAAATCCGCGCTCGCGCGCGAGACGATAGACGCCGTTTTAAACAGCGGCGAAAAGTACGGCTCGTCCGACGAGGGCGCAGGCAGAACGGTCTGCATAGACTATTCCTCGGTAAATATCGCCAAGCCCTTCCATATAGGGCACCTGTCCACGACAGCGATAGGCGGCGCGCTCTACAAAATATTCAATTTCCTCGGCTACAAGGCGGTAGGCATAAACCATCTCGGTGACTACGGCACTCAGTTCGGCAAGCTCATATGCGCATACAAGCACTGGGGCAACAAGGAGGAGGTTGAAAAGGGAGGCATACACGCCATAAACGACCTCTACGTGCGCTTCAACACCGAGGCGGACGAGCAGATGGAGAAGGAGGCGCGCGAATATTTCCGCCTTATAGAGAGCGGCGACAAGGAGGCCAACGAACTCTTCGACTGGTTCAAAGACCTCACCTTAAAATACGTAAAGGGCATTTACGAAAAACTCAACGTCACTTTCGACAGTTATGCGGGCGAGCGTTTCTATACCGATAAAATGCAGCCCGTGATAGACGAACTGCGCGAAAAGGGCCTTTTAAAAGAGAGCGAAGGCGCGCAGATAGTCGATTTGGAGCCCTACGGCATGCCGCCCTGCCTCATTCTGCGCTCTGACGGCGCCTCGCTCTACGCCACGCGCGATTTGGCGGCGGCGATATACCGCAAAAACACTTACGATTTTTACAAGTGCCTGTACGTAGTTGCCTATCAGCAGAACCTTCACTTCAAGCAGTTCTTCAAGGTGCTCGAACTCATGGGCAAGGAATGGGCGAAAGACCTCGTCCACGTCGCCTACGGCATGGTGTCTTTGGAGGACGGCGCAATGTCTACCCGCAAGGGCAAGGTCGTGTGGCTGGAGGACGTAATAAAAAAGTGCGAAGAGAAGGCGTACGCCATAATCTCCGAAAAGAATCCCGAGCTTGAAAATAAGGAGGACGTGGCCGAAAAGGTGGGCGTCGGCGCGGTAATTTTCGGCGCGCTCTACAACAGCAAGATTAAGGACATAGTTTTCTCCTACGACAAGGTTTTAAGCTTCGAGGGCGAAACGAGCGTGTACGTTCAGTACACCTGCGCGCGCGCGAATTCCGTCATCGAAAAGGGCGGGGTGCCCGCAGAGTATAAAATTTCCGACCTTCTCCCGCAGGAGGCGGAGGTGGTGAAGGGCATTGCTGCATTCCCGCAGGCTGTTAAGGACGCGGCGGAAAAGTACGAGCCGAGCATAGTCGCGCGCTTTGCCGTAGACCTTGCCCAGAAGTTCAACAAGTTCTATTTCGACTGCAAAATTCTCACCGCGGAGGGCGACAAAAAGAATTTCCGCCTTGCACTCACGGCGGCGGCGCTCACCACGCTCAAAAACGCGCTTAAACTGCTCGGCATAGGCGTGCCCGACAAAATGTAAATAAGATGCTCACAAAGGGGTTCACAAAATTTTCGCCCTGGCCGAGTGCGAAAATTTTTGTGACATTGAGAAACTAAGTTTCTCTTCGCGCGACCTTTGGGGCGCACGAAGTGTATAGTCGCGCGAATTCACTTCCAGTGAGCTCGCTTTCGCGACAAATTGTGTCGCGCTTATCGGCGAACTAAATTCGCCTTGCGCAGAGTTATAATTTTAAAAATAGTATGCCGCTGTGGCGGGCATACTTTCTGCAGTAAAAAAATGTTTTTTATCCCGCATCAGGGGTTATATAATAAACAGATGATTAAAGCTATAATTTTTGACCTCGACGGCACGCTCCTCGATACTTCTCTCGATATTCAGTTCGTGCTGAACACGAGCCTTTCAAAGTTTTCCCTTCCGCCCGTTCCGCTGAAAAAGTTGTACGGAATGCTGGGCGACGGGGCGTATAATCTCGTTGACCGCGCCGTTCCCGAAGATAAAAAGGAACTCGTAAAACAGGTCTACGACGACTACGTCCCCGCGTATGCCGCCTGCGACAATTCGCGCACCGTATTGTACGACGGTGAGGACGAGGCGCTCATGCGGCTGAAAAGGGCGGGGGTAAAGCTGTGCGTGCTCTCCAATAAGCCTCAGACGGCAACAAGCAACGTCTGCGCCCAAAAGCTCGGTAAATACGGCTTCGATATAGTAATCGGGCAGGGGCGTTTTCCGTTAAAACCCGATACCGCCGCCGTGGAGTACATAATGCAGACGCTCGGCATAAACAGGGACGAGTGCATTATCACGGGCGACGGCGAAGCCGACTATTTCACGGCAAAAAATGCAAAAATACCCTGCATTTCCGTGCTCTGGGGGTTCAGAACGCGCGAAAAACTGCTCAGCTTCGGCGCCGACACTTTTGCATTGAATTACACAGAATATTTACAAATTTTACAAGAAAAATTTTTGTTAAAAGCTTGATTTTTGATAAACTGTATGATATAATCTTATTAAGATTGATTTCTAATAAATGTAAGGAGTTTTAAAAATCATGAAAAGATGTACCGTATGCGGCGAAATCGTAGCCGATGATGTAGAAGTTTGCCCCGTTTGCAAAGCAAAGACTTTCGTTCCCGTTGAGGAGAGCGATGCTCCCAAATTCGCTTGCGAGCACCATGTAGGCGACGGCGTAGTTGAAGATAAGGAAGTTATGGACGGTCTCCGCGCCCACTTCACGGGTGAGTGCACCGAGGTCGGCATGTACCTTGCAATGGCACGCGTTGCCGAGAGAGAGGGCTATCCCGAAATCGCAGAGGCTTACAAGCGCTATGCTTACGAAGAGGCTGAGCATGCAGCAAAGTTTGCAGAGCTCCTCGGCGAAGTTGTAACCGATTCCACCAAGAAGAACCTCGAGCTCCGCGCGGCTGCAGAACAGGGCGCGTGCGAGGGTAAGCTTGCAATCGCTAAGCGTGCAAAACAGCTCGGCTATGACGCCATTCACGACACCGTTCACGAAATGGCTAAGGACGAGGCTCGTCACGGCGCAGGCTTTGCAGGTCTTTTAAAGAGATATTTCGGCAAATAATTTTAAAACAAGCTTTTAAGGCGGCGGGCTTTTGCCCGCCGCTTTTTATGTACCGTTTGTATGTTCGCGTTCATATAATAATGTAAGGGGTCGGCGAAAAGCTTTCCCTTTTACCTAAATAAATAAAGGACTGAAATACAAATGTGCTGTAACTGTAATTCAAACTGCGGCTGTGGCTCGGGCGGAAATACCCGCTCGGGGTTCGGCTCGTGCTCTTCCTGCGGCGCGTGCTCCGGCTCGCGTTCGGGTTCGGGCTGCGGGTGCAATAGCTGCTGCAACAACTGCTGCAACAACTGGCCCGGGCTTTTAAACCTGTTCTCATGCTGCAATAACTCCTGGAATAATTCCCGCAGCTCCTGCAATTTAAGCAACTCGTGGTGGAATTCGTATTACGCCGCGCAGTATGCGCTCTCCTCGGGTTGCTCTGGCTGCGGAAATTCCCGCTCGGGCTGCAACTCGTGCGGCTGTTCGGGTTCCGCGTTCAACGGCTGGTGCGGCAACTGCGGCTGGTGCTGAAAAGTTTTTTACTGCCGCCTCCGCGCATTAACTTAAAATAAGAGAGCCGCCCGCGCATTCTGCGCGGGCGGCTTAATATTTGCCGGCAAGATTATGCCGCGCGGCTTTGTTTGACTAACTTTTCCCGCCGTGGTAAAATATCTGTTATGAAAAGCGTCATAAACGTAGTCGGCGCGGCGTTCGTAAAGTGCGGAAAAATTTTTGCCGCCAAGCGTTCGTACGGCAGCGAGTACGTAATCCACAAATATGAATTTGTCGGCGGAAAGGTCGAGGAGGGCGAGAGCGGAGAGTACGCGCTCAAAAGAGAGTGCGCCGAGGAGCTCGACCTCAGAATCGACGTGTTGCGGCCGCTCGGCTTTTCTGAGTTCGAGTATCCCGACAAAGTAGTAAAAATAACGGTGTATCTCTGCGAAATGCTCTCCGACTTTACCGTAAAGGAGCATGAAGAATGCGTATGGCAGCAGCTTTCCGACCTCGACGCGGAGAGCTGGGCGCCTGCCGACCGCGGCATGCTTGCCGATATTCGCAGCGAATTTTCCCGCAGTTATTCCCTCGTGACGGGCGCGACGGGCGGCATAGGCAGGGCGTTCTGTATGTCCCTCGCCTCGCGCGGCGAAAATTTATTTTTAAGCGGCAGGAGCGCCGAAAAACTCGAACGCCTCGCCGCAGATATCGTGCGCGAATACCCCGCAGTTTCAGTAAAATACTGCCCCTGCGACCTGACCGACGAAAAGTCGCGTTCGCAATTATTCTCTGCCGCGGCAGGGTATACATTTTCCCGCCTCGTAAACGTTGCGGGCGCCGACGTACAGAAGGCGTTTTTAAAGTACGACGAACAAAAAATTATCTTACAGTCGCGCATACTCTTCGAGGGCGCGGCGTCTGTCACGCGATTTTGCCTCAGATGGCGCGCGCCGCGCATAAAAATAATAAACATATCCAGCGTTTCCGGGCTGTATCCCATGCCCTATTTTGCCGTTTACAGCGCACTGAAAGGCGCGCTTACGAGTTTTTCGCTGGCGCTTAACGAGGAACTCAAAGGCAGCGGCGCGACGGTAACCGCCGTGCTTCCGGGGGCGGTGTACACCCGCCCCGACGTGGTCGAATATATAAAAACGCAGGGCTTATGGGGCAAAATTGCGGCAAAATCGCCCGAATTTGTGGCTGAACGCAGTATCAGGGCGGCGGACAGAGGCATGACAAAATATATCCCCGGCTTTGCCAACAAGCTCATGCGCGCGTTCACCGTATTTGTCCCGCAAAAGCTCAGGCTGAAATTTATAGCAAAGAGATGGAGCAAAACGGAAAAGGACGCGTTTTAACATTCCTTTCTGTATGCCGCCGCAAGCCATAATTTTACTCAATTTATTTGACGGCGCGCAAGTTAAATGTTAAAATAAATAAAATGCTGCGGAGGAAACGATTTTGAGCCTTGCTGACGATATTTTTATATCAAATATGACCGATATAATGCGGAACGGCGTGTGGGATACAAACCTTCAGGTACGCCCCAGATGGAGCGACGGTACGCCCGCGCATACCGTTAAAAAATTCGGCATAGTCAACCGCTACGATTTATCGAAGGAGTTCCCAATTCTCACCATAAGGCGCACGGCTTTCCGTTCGTGCATAGACGAGATTCTGTGGATATGGCAGAAGAAGAGCAACAATATCCACGACCTCAATTCGCACATATGGGACCAGTGGGCAGACGAAAACGGCAGCATAGGCAAGGCCTACGGCTATCAGCTCGGCGTAAAGCACAAATACCGCGAGGGCGAGTTTGACCAGGTCGACAGGGTGCTGTACGACCTCAAACACAACCCCGCAAGCCGCAGGATACTCACCAATATATATACTTTTGCCGACCTGCACGAGATGAATTTATATCCTTGCGCGTATTCCATGACGTTCAACGTTTCGGGCGATACGCTAAACGGAATACTCAACCAGCGTTCAAACGATATGCTCACGGCAAACAACTGGAACGTTGTGCAGTACGCCGTTCTGCTTATGATGTTTGCGCAGGTTTCGGGCCTTAAAGCGGG
Source organism: Candidatus Coproplasma stercoravium (assembly GCA_018713165.1). Taxonomy (GTDB): domain Bacteria; phylum Bacillota; class Clostridia; order Christensenellales; family Borkfalkiaceae; genus Coproplasma; species Coproplasma stercoravium. Next base: position 22,354 of record DVFR01000035.1, read on the forward strand.
CGAGCTGGTGCACGTAATTGCCGACGCACACATTTACGACAGGCATATCCCCATCGTTAAGGAGGTAATCGGCATGCCGCGCTATCCCGCGCCTAAGATTGAAATCGACCCCGACGTAAAAAATTTCTACGATTTCACCGTCGACAGCTTTAAACTTGCAGATTACGAATGCAATAAAAAGAAATACGCCATTCCCGTAGCGGAATAATAAGGAGCTATATGAAAGCAATACTTCACGCCGACAGGGAGTGGGGCATAGGCAAGGCCAACGGGCTTATGTTCTCCATTCCCGCCGATATGAAATTTTTCAGGGAGACGACCACGGGCAACGTCGTCGTAATGGGTTCCAACACGCTGAAATCTTTTCCCGGCAGCAAGCCCTTAAAAAACAGAACGAATATCGTTCTGTATCCCGGCGGAGAGAAGAGGGACGATTGCCTTGTTGTCGGCTCTCTCGAAGAGCTCTTCGCCGAAATAAGGAAATATGACCCCGAAAAAGTTTTTGTAATCGGCGGGGCGATGCTCTATAAAACGTTGCTTCCCTATTGCGACGAGGTGCTGGTAACCAAAGTCGACGCGGTGGGAGGGGCAGACGCCTATTTTGAAAATCTCGATAAAAATCCGGATTTCTCCCTCGTGAAGGAGTCGGAGCCCGAGGTGACGAACGGCTATACGATAAGATTTACGACCTATAAAAACAACGCCGTAAAACAGATATAAAGCTTTAAAAATTACTGTAAAAGCACAGATAAATAATTATCGCTGCGGTGCAGGCAATTTGCCTGCACCGCTTTTTTTATGTCAAAATCAGCATATAAAACAGCTTTTATATCACACATAGTACTTCATAATTATGTAAAACAGAGTAATTTTGGGCATTTTTGTATATTTTTACGGTAACAAGCGCCGCCTCGTTTTGCGTAAAATGACATTAAGTAATTTTACGGGAGAAACACAGTGCAATGGTTTTATAATCTCGACGGCTGGTTGCAGGCGCTGATTGCCACGGGTTTTACGTGGCTGCTTACGGCTGCGGGAGCATCGCTCGTATTTATATATAAAAAGGTCAGCCGCAACGCGTTCAGTTTTATGATGAGCAGCGCGGCAGGCATAATGCTCGCCTCAACTTTTTTCTCGCTGCTTCTTCCCGCGCTCGAATACGGGCAGGAATATTCATATCTCATTTTAACCTGCGGCTTTGCCTGCGGCGGACTTCTGATAATAGTAACGGATATTTTGATAGGAAAGCTTCACACCTTTTCCGACGGCAGAAAAAAGAAGTGTGCCGTTATGGTGATTGCCGTCACTGCGCACAACGTGCCCGAGGGACTTGCAATAGGCGTGGCTTTTGGTGCGATAGGCGCGGGCGGCGTGGTGGAGGGCGTTGCTGCGCTGATGCTTGCGGTGGGGATAGGCATTCAGAACTTTCCCGAGGGGATGTGCGTGGCCTTTCCGCTGCGCGCAAACGGCATGTCGCGCGCAAAAAGTTTTTTCATAGGCCAGCTTTCGGGCGCAGTTGAAATCGTCGCGGGCGTTATCGGCGCGCTCGCGGTTACGCTTGTAAACAATATTCTGCCTTTTGCCCTCTCGTTCTCGGCTGGCGCGATGCTTGCCGTCGTCTGTTCCGAGCTCATTCCCGAGAGCTTCGAGGGCGGCAAGATTAAGGCCACCCTCGGCGTGATTTTCGGTTTTGTGCTTATGATGGCTCTCGATATCGCCTTCGGCTGAATATTTTATGCAAAATTAAAGCAAAATATCGGTATGAGCAAATCAGCGTCAAACGTGCGCACGGCGATAGTCGTCGGCGGCAGTTCGGGCATCGGGTGCGAAACCATTCTCCGCCTCACAGAGGGCGGATGGAATGTATTCAACGTTTCGCGCACGCCGTGCATAAACATAAAAGTCAATAACGTATGCGCGGATATTTCGTGCGGGGAAGAGGCGTACAAGAGCATAAAGCTCATCGCGGAAGAACACGGCGCCGACCTTTTGATATACAGCGCGGGCTGTTCGATGGCGGCGCCGATAGAATACGCGAAGGAGAGCGACTACCGCTATCTCTTCGAGGTAAACTTTTTCGGCGCGCTTAAAACGGTGCAAACCGTCGTGCCGCATATGAAGCGCGGCGGCGGGCGCATAATTCTGGTAGGCTCGCTCGGCGGCGATATTCCCATCATATTCGACAGTTTTTATTCAGCCTCCAAAGCCGCGCTCGAAATGCTCGCTCGCGGGGCGAACCAGGAGCTGAAAAACTACGGCATAAAGGTGACGGCGCTCCTTCCCGGGGGCACGGCGACGGGCTTTACCTATAAGCGCAAGATTTATTCCGACGACGCGAGCGGCGGCTACGCAAAAAATCTCAATAAGGCGGTCGACGCGCTTGCTAAAATCGAGCAGGGCGGCATGTCGGCTTCGGCCGTCGCCGACGCTATGTATAGGGTTATAAACGCGGACAACCCTCCGCTTATAAAGACCTGCGGGGCAAAGAACACGGCGTATAGAATTTTAAGCAGGGTTCTGCCCGAAAAACTTACGCTGTATATGACTGAAAAGAGGTACAGACAGTGAAAAAGGATATCGATTTGACGCGCCGCGACGAGCGCGAGAGCTGTTTTAAGGGAGCAAGGGAGGCAGGCGTAAAGAATGACAGGCCGGAACTCACAGAACAGCAACAATAACTATCTGAAATACGTCCGCGCGCTCGACCCGCCTACAAAGCACTTCAAAAATTGTCTTGCGGCGTTCGGCGTCGGCGGACTTATCTGCACAATAGGCCAGTTTTTGCGCTATATGCTCGCATACGCGGGGCTTTCGGGGGACGAGCTTGCGGGCGCCGTTTCGGTGATACTCATATTTTTCGGCTGCCTATTAACGGGACTCGGCGTGTACGACCGCATAGGCAGGCACGCGGGCGCGGGGTCAATCGTGCCAATAACGGGGTTTGCAAACTCCGTTACTTCTCCCGCGATAGAGTTCAAAACTGAGGGCTTTATATACGGAACGGCGGCAAAGATGTTCAACGTTGCGGGCGCGATTATCGTTTACGGCGTATTTTCGGGCGTTATAGTCGGCATCATCTACTATTTTTTATAAAGTTGACGCCCGGCAAAACCGCTTTTTGGGGGCCTGTTCGGGCTATCGGCATACGGCTGAGTTTATGAATACTATGAAAAAGGGCAATACGTTATTTTTTAAAACGCGGCCGCGCGTGCGTTCGTTCGCGGCGGTGTGCGGTTCCAAAGAGAGGGAGGGCGTTATAGGCGGCTATGCCGACGTAACGCTCACCGACGATATGTACGGCGAGAGCACATACGAAAAAGCGGAGTGCAAAATGCTCTCAAACGCCATAAGCCTTGCCGTTGAAAAGGGAAGGCTGACCGACAGCGACATAGACGTGATGTTTTCGGGCGACCTCTTAAACCAGATAATCTCGGCAAGTTTTGCCGCGCGCGACTTTCAGTTCCCCTTTCTGGGGCTTTACAGCGCCTGTTCAACGATGAGCGAGGGCATGCTGCTTGCGGCGGCGCTGTGCGACGGCGGCTTTGCCGAAAACTGCGTCGCGGCGACGGGCAGCCACTTCGCCTCCGCCGAAAGGCAGTACAGGTACCCTCTCGAACTCGGCTGTACGCGCCCTCCGCAGTCGCAGTGGACGGTGACGGGCGCAGGCGCGTGCGTAATCTCGCAGGATACGGGCGATATCGCCATAACGAACGCGACTTTGGGCAGAGTGCGCGACTGGGGCGTGACCGACGTGAACAACATGGGCGCGGCGATGGCGCCTGCGGCGGCGGATACGCTCATTCGCCACTTCAACGACACGAATACCGACCCTTCCGACTACGATATAATTATAACGGGAGATTTGGGAGCGCTCGGAAGCAGAATCCTCAAAGACCTGATGTGGGAGAAGAGCCTGGATATTTCGGCAAAACACGTCGACTGCGGCGAAATTATATACAAGGTTATAGAGGACGAGTTTCAGGGCGGCAGCGGCGCGGGCTGTTCGGCGGTGGTGATGAACTCGTATATATTCACCAAGATGAGCGCGGGGCTGTATAAAAAGGTGCTCTTTGCCGCGACGGGCGCGCTGCTCTCCACCGTGTCGTCGGGGCAGGGCGAGAGCATCCCGTGCATAAGCCATGCGGTCGAATTCGAGACCGTTCCGTCGGATTGTTGAAGATAAATTCAGGGGGAGAACAATGCCTACTCAGGAAATTCTGGATATACTCTTAATGTACGTAAAGGCGTTCGTCGTCGGCGGCGCAATCTGCGTGATAGCGCAGATAGTAATAAACATAACTTCGCTCACCTCCGGCAAGATACTCGTGTTCACCATGCTCGCGGGCGTAGTTCTCACGGCGCTCGGGCTGTATCAGCCGCTCGTCGACTTTGCGGGCGCCGGCGCGACGGTGCCGATTTCGGGATTTGGCTATCTGCTTGCAAACGGGGCGATAAAGGGCGCCGAAAAGGGCTTTTTCTACGCCGTTACGGGTTCGCTCACGGCGGCGAGCGCGGGCGTCACCGCGGCGGTGGTATTCTCGCTTATTATGTCGCTCTTGTTTCATTCAAAAACAAAACGCAATTAAGGCGCAAATTTAATGAGCCTTTTTCAGTGCCGCAAATTTTTGTTTTTTATATTGAAAAGGCGGCGCGCAGGTGGTATAATTTTCGTATAAGATTCAAAGCGATGCAAGGAGCTCGGTTTATGAAAGTTGTTATAATAGGCGGCGTTGCGGGCGGCGCAACCGCCGCCGCAAGGCTCAGAAGGCTGAACGAGAGCGCGGGGATTATAGTGTTCGAACGCAGCGGCTACGTGTCGTACGCCAACTGCGGGCTTCCCTATTACATAGGCGGCGAGATAAAGCGCCGCTCTGCTCTCACGTTGCAGACTCCCGAAAGTTTCAAACGCCGCTTCAATATCGACGTGCGCGTAAACAGCGAGGTTATAAAGATTGACCGCGCCGCAAAAAAATTGAGGGTGCGCACAAAAGACGGGGAGTATGACGAGAGTTACGATAAGCTGATATATTCTCCCGGCGCAAGACCCGTCGTTCCCGAGGGCGGGGAGCAGGAGGGCTTTTTTACCCTGCGCACCGTCGAAGATACTTTTGCGGTAGACGATTTTATAAAGGAGCATTCCCCCAAAACGGCGATAGTTGCGGGCGGCGGGTTTATAGGGCTTGAAGCGGCTGAAAATCTCGTGCGCCGCGGAATCTCCGTCACGCTCATTCACGGCAGGGAGCAGGTTCTGCCCCAGGTCGACTACGAAACGGCCTGCTTTTTGAATGCCGAACTGCGCCAAAGCGGCGTCAACCCCGTGCTTTCATCCCGCGTGGAGAAACTGCGCAAAACGGAGAGCGGAGTTGAGGTGGAGGCGGGCGGAAAAATTTATGCGGCAGATTTTTGCCTGCTCGCGCTCGGCGTCCTGCCCGAAACGCACCTTGCGGAGGATGCGGGGCTGGAACTCGGAATAAAAAAGGCGGTGGTGACCGACGGACATATGTGCACCTCCGACGTGGATATTTACGCCGTCGGCGACGCGGTGCAGATAAAAAATATGGTGACGGGAAAGGATACTCTATTTGCCCTCGCCGGGCCTGCGAACAAGCAGGGGAGGATTGCCGCCGACAATATCTGCGGCATAAACTCTGTATACGCAGGCGGGGAGGGCTCGTCGGTAATAAAGGTCTTTTCGCTCACCTGCGCGTTTACGGGGCTGAACTCTGCCGCGGCGAAGGAGGCGGGCTATGACAGCGACTCCGTGATACTGTTCTCTGCAAACCACGCAACCTACTACCCGGGCGCGCGCAATATGACGCTCAAAGTCATATTCGATAAAAAGAGCGGCAAAATTCTGGGCGCGCAGGCGGTCGGTTACGACGGGGTCGACAAGCGAATCGACGTGCTCGCCGTGGCTATAAAGGCAGGAATGACGGCGTACGGCCTGCAGGAACTCGACCTGTGCTACGCGCCGCCATATTCCTCGGCAAAAGACCCCGTGAATATGGCCGGCTACGCGATAGCAAACGTGCTCGGCGGCGTAAAGCAGTTTACGTGGAGGGAGCTCCCCGGGGTGCTGGGAAGCGGCGACAATTTTATCCTCGACGTGCGCACGGAGGAGGAGTTTGCCGAGGGTCACTTCGAGGGCGCAGTAAATATTCCCGTAGACGACCTGCGCGAAAACCTTGCAAAAGTTCCGAAGGACAAAAAGGTGTACGTCAACTGCCACAGCGGACTGCGCAGCTATATCGCCTGCCGTATACTCATGGGCAACGGGTACGACTGCTACAACTTCTCGGGCGGATACAGGCTGTATTCGGCCATATGCGGAGAGGCTGAGGCGGGCGGCGTTCCCCGCCACCCGTGCGGAATTCCCATTGCATAACCATATTAAAAAATGCCCCGCCGCGCGAAATTTTCGCGCGGCGGGGCATTTAACATAAAACAAAAAGCCGAAATGCAGTTGATACGCGCCGTCTGAACGGTTTGCGCGGCAAAAGGCATAACTTTGCCGCGGCTTGCGGAAAATAGTTATATAACGCTTTTTTCGTGAGTTTATGATAGAAAACATAAAAAATTTTGTCCGTTCGGCGGTGTGCCGCGCGGCAGAAGTTTACAGGTACTATTCCGATAAGCGGTTCACGACGGTTGCGGGCACGCTCGTATATTTTTTTCTGATGAGCCTCGCGCCGTTTTTGTTCTGGCTCTCGATGTTCTTCGGCGAGGTCGACCTCGAAAAGCTCGCTTCGTTCGCCATATTCGACGCGATAATGCCCTTTTTAAAGGAGTTGCAAAATTCCGCGGGCGGGGCTACCTCGGGCGCCGGCATAATACTTATGGTCACAACGCTGTATTCCTCGACCAATTTTTTTTATCACCTTCGGCGCAGCGGCGAAATTATTTACGACAGCAAGTTCAAAAAGGGCGGCATAAAGCTTCGCCTGTCCTCGCTCGGTCTGATTGCCGCAACCGTCGCGCTCATCGGAGGCGCCGCACTTGCGGTAGTGGTGGGGGAGCGCATCTTAAGCCGCATAATAAATATCTATCTTTCCGAATTTATAATTTATTCCGCGGCTCTTGTGATGGTAATCGCTGTCGCCGCGCTTTTGAATATATTCATCTGCCCGTATAAAATAGGGTTGAAAGACGTGATTTCGGGTAGTCTTTTCACCGTGCTTTTATGGCTGTTCTGCGCCGTCGGCTTCGCCGTATATATGCATTTTGCAAACCCCGTGCGCCTGTATGGCAAAATTGCGTCGGTAATCGTCTTTCTCCTGTGGTGCTATCTGATGATGAACAGCTTCGTCATAGGCGTAATATACAACGGCAGGCACAACGTTCATCTCAGACATTCGCTTGTCAGGTCATAAAAAGGGCGCGCCGCAAAAATGCGGCGCGCCCTTTTTAAGCAATAATATTTATTAAACTTTGCAAAAGATTTTTGTGTGAATTTCCTCAGTGGCAGGCAACTTCGCAGGTGAGCGCTAGAGCCCCGGGCCCTATGTGGCAGGAAACGCTGAGCGAAAGGGGGTCGACGAATTCCACGGGCATGCCGAACGCTTCTTCAACCTCTTTTTTGAATTTTTCCGCTTCGTCGGGGCAGTCGGTATGTGCGATGCAGAGCTTCATCTTTCCCTGTGCGTGGAGGTCGGCAAACCTGCCCGCGAGGTCGTCTTTAACTGCGTTAATCATTATCTCTTTCGCCTTGTTGAAGTTCCTCGGCTTTGCAAACTGGTCGAGCTTCTCGCCCTGAATCTGCAAAACGGGCTTGATTTTAAGCAGGGTGCCAATCATGGCAACGGCGGGGGTGAGCCTGCCGCCTTTTTTGAGATATTTGAGCGTGTCGACCATGATATAAATGCTCGACTGCATCGAAGTTTCTTTCAGCCATTCGGCAATCTCTTTAGCGCTTTTTCCCTGTTTTGCAAGTGCAATCGCGTCGTAAACCGAGCTCTTCTGCGTAACGGAAATGCGCTTGTTGTCTACAACGTAAACTTTGCCCGCAAACTCAGTTTCGGCAAGGTGGGATAAGGTGTGGCACGTCTCCGAAAGCCCGCTCGACATGGGTATGCACACAATGTCGTCGTATTCCGTGAGGATTTTTTTCCAGAGTTCGCCCACGTCGTAAGCACTCGGCTGGGAGGTGGATACCTGCGCGGTGTCGTCCTTGAGTTTTTCGTAGAACTGCTCCTGCGTGAGGCTTATATCCTCAAGGTACTGTTCCCCGTTTATGAGCACGGGCATGGGAATGGTAAAAATACCGAGCTGTTTCGACATATCCTGGGTTATGCCGCTGTTGCTGTCGGTAACGATAGCTGTTTTCATGAATAAATTTCTCCTGTAAATAAAAAAACTAAAAATATTTTACTATAATAATTTATTTAAGTCAAATAAAAGGCGCCCAAAAGTCCGGCGGCAAACGTAAAAGCCGCGGGCGGCACAAAATTGTGCCGCCCGCGGCGGTATAATTTACGGTAAAAATTTAAATTTCGGCAATGCACTCGACTTCCACAAGCGCGCCCTTGGGAATATCCTTAACGGCAACGCAGCTGCGCGCGGGGCGGGAGGTGAAGTACTTTTCATATACGGCGTTGAATGCCGCAAAGTCGGCAATGTCGGCAAGGAAGCAAACCGTTTTAACGACTTTATCCATAGAGCTTCCCGCTGCCTCCAAAAGCGCGGCAACGTTTTTGCAAACCTGTTCGGTCTGTCCCGCAACGTCGGCACATTCTATGTTTCCGCTTGCGGGATTTACGGGAATCTGACCGGAGGCAAACACAAGCCCTCCGCATATTTTTGCCTGCGAATAGGGGCCTATCGCCGCAGGCGCGTTTTTCGTTTCAACCGTTTTCATAATATTATTTACTCCAAAAAAATTTATATTTTCTCCGCGTTTTTCAATGGCGGTGGAGGGCTGGCAGAATGCCGTTCGTTGCGGCATATATGCGCCTCAATTCAATTTCACCGTCTGTTTGTTCAACCTGTAAAATAAAAATTTATTTATTGTTCACAAGCTTGAATCCGCTCGATGTAAGCTTATCCTCAATCTCTTTTATATGCGCAAAGTCGCGAGTTTCGATTGTAAGGCGCAGGTAGCAGCCGTTTACGTCCGAGCCCTCGTTCGAGCGCTCGTGCAGAACGGAAGTAACGTTGCCGCCGCACCCCGCGACTATTGCCGAAACGGCTACGAGTTGTCCGGGCTTGTCGACGAGTTCTATCGTCATCGATGCCGTCCTGCCGCTCATTAAAAGTCCGCGGTTTATCACGCGCGAAAGTATTGTAACGTCGATATTGCCGCCCGAGATGAGGCATACGACCTTTTTGTCCTTTATATCGGGAATTTTGCCGTACATTACCGCGGCGAGCGAAACGGCGCCCGCGCCTTCGGCAATCATCTTCTGCTTTTCGATAAGCGCGAGTATCGCCGCGCAAACCTGGTCGTCGGTGACCGAAACTATTCCGTCGACGTATTTTTCGCACAGGTCAAACGTGTGCTCGCCGGGTTCTTTTACGGCAATGCCGTCGGCAATCGTCGATACGGAGGGGAGAGTTTCAATTCTGCCGTGCGTGAGCGACTCTATCATGCTGGGCGCGCCCGCCGACTGCACACCGTAAACTTTTATCTTGGGATTGAGCGATTTAACTGCAAAAGCCACGCCCGAGATAAGTCCGCCGCCGCCCACGGGTACTACAATCGCGTCGACGTCTTTAAGCTGGTTTATAATCTCCAGCCCTATCGTCGCCTGACCTGCAATCACGTCGTCGTCGTCGAACGGGTGAATGAACGTGTAGTTCTTTTCCGCGCGCAGTTTTTCGGCATAGTTGTGTGCGTCGTCGTAAACGCCGGGCACAAGAACGACGTCTGCGCCGTAGCTCTTCGTCGCCTCAACTTTGGATATGGGCGCGCCGTCGGGCATGCATATAACCGCCTTTATCCCGAACTTTTTCGAGGCAAGCGCAACGCCCTGAGCATGGTTTCCCGCCGAGCAAGCCACAACGCCGTGGCTCTTTTCCTCGTCGGAGAGCTGTGAAATCTTGTAATATGCGCCGCGCAGCTTGAACGAACCCGTAAGCTGCAGGTTTTCGGTTTTTAAATAGAGTTCGCAGCCGCTCGCTTTTGATAGGGTGGGGGAGTGTATGATATCCGTTTCCCTCGCAACGTCCTTCAACACGTAGCTTGCGTGATAAACTTTGTCTAATGTAAGCATAAAAAAGCCTTCCGTCAGTATAATATTGTACAAGCTCTATTATATCTCCGCCTGTATAAAAAGTCAAACAGTTTAATAAAAGTGCATTTCTGCCGTATATTAAGCCTCCCCTTTCAAGGGGAGGTGCCGAGCCGTATGCGAGGCGGAGGGATTCGGCTCCCATTTCAAGGGGAGCCGGCGCGGAGCGACTGAGGGATTATAATCCCCCTTTCGTTCCCCCTTTAAATCCCCTCTTTGATTCTCCCCTTTGAATCCCCCTTTTAATTTCCCCCTTTAAAAAGGGGGACAAGGCGGGGAGCAAGTCGGGGAGGTCTGTCGGGGGCTTTGTGTACCCGCAAATGCCCTGAACGCGGCGACGTTATTTCCTTTTGTCATTTCGACTAAGTGAGCATAGCGAACGCACGGAGAAATCTCGTAGCCACAGGCTACGGACAAAGGAGGGGGAGGAAGAGATTTTTCAACTCACTTCGTTCGCTCAAAATGACAGTGGCGGGGGTATAGCCCGCAACACATAAAATACTTGCAAATAAAACTTTACCGTCAAAGCGCACAAATTTTATTAATGACATATGCGCGACAAATGTGCGTTTTTGGGCGCTTTTTTAGCTTTACGGGTATAATTTAGCCCGATAAAGTGTACTTATAGTGGGAAAGCAATTAACATATAAAGAAAATTTTTTGCAAAAAACTATTGACAAAATTTTTGAATGTGATAAAATTGTGATACTAATAAATTGTAATTGTATATAACATTGCAAGGCGGATATTTGTATTTGTAATATTCAGGGCGGTTTAAAAGGCTTTGCGGCGCAGTCCCTGTGGTTTGCAAAAGGCAACCTCTGTCTGTAACGATTGCCGTGTTAACGGCGCCATGCAATGCTTTATTTATCGGCGTAGTTTTTCTTTCTTTGTTTTTCGCTTTGTTGTGCACGCTTTAAATAACGTTGCTTTTTCGGTTTTGTTTAGTCATCGCCGCTGTCTTTGATTTGTAAAATATCCCGTGTGTGTCCTTCTCTCCGCACAAGCTTTGTATCGCATTTGTCAAAATGCTAAGTTATGTTTTCACTTGTCGGGGGGGGGTAGTTTTTTTTGGCCGCTCGGAAAAAATAATTGCGGCATATATGCGTCGTTTACATGCTATTTGGGCAGTCGTCAACGTTTAACTTTCTTCCGTCCGCGGAACTATGGTTTTCGCGGAGGTTTTGCGCGTATACGCACGCATATACAAAAGAATTCAAGTAAAAATCAAAAAATTTTCGAAGGGGCTAGCCCCTTCTGCCGTGTATCCCTTGCGGTCTACACGGCAGAACATATATAAAGAACCTTTCTTAAATCAAAAAAGAGAATAAAGGGGGATATAACCGCCGTGATATATGCGGCGTTTATATGATAAAAAAATATTTTTTGGAGGTTTAAACAAACACTATGACTAATCAGAACAATGAAAAGTCAAAGAACGGCAAAAGACTGGCTCTCATTTTAATAGCTATTCTTCTGCTCGTGGCAATCGCCTTCGGCGCTTATACCTATTCAAGGTATGTGACGCGCGATAGCGGCACGGGTTCTGCACCTGTTGCTATGTGGGGTTACAAAGTTAAAATAGGCAACGCAGACAGTGATTATGCGGCTAATAATAATGGATTTGCACAGAATTACGAAGTGCGGGAAGGTGGTTCTAATGCAACTGCCGCAACTGACAATACTAATGCTGTTATCGCCAGAGTTACGAGTGAAGGCAATATTGTCGCTCCCGGCGCAGCAGGTGCAGTTTCATTTACTGTTTCCGGTACCGGCGAAGTTTCTGCTGAGCTTGTTGCGGCTATTAGCGCAACAGCCCAAATATCTATAACTGTGCAACGCTCAGGAGGAGAAGAGACGATAACCTACGTTCCTATGGTTTATACATTAACTAAGGCGGATGCGGAAGAACCGTTGGTAACAGGAACTTTAGGCACTGTAGCGAATTATCTCAACAATGGCAGCGAGGGTGGACAGAAAGCACTTGGTCAATTTAATCCCGGTACAATTGTAACCGCTCCCGAATATACGCTTTCCTGGGAATGGGCGTTTACCGGTGATAACCAAACCGTAGGCAGCTATACTATTACCGCTGACGCGTTGGATACCGCTCTCGGTCAGATTGCGGCGGCATCCGGCAGTGCTGATGGCATAACTGTTCTTGATACGGCTGGCAATACGTGGACGGTTTCTTCTTCTTCTATTACGGAAACGTTCAGTCTTATCGTAACCATGCAGCAGACGCAGGAGCATTACGGTTCGTAAATTTACATATTGGCAATTTATAGCTCTCCAAAAATAATGGCATTTGCGCCGCGCAAGGCATTCCCTTGCGCGGCGGCAAAGGAGCTAAATCCCTCAGGCGCTCCGCGCCAGTGTCTCGCCAATGGTGCGGACACGTCCCTCTTTGTCATTCCGACCGTAGTGGAGGAATCTCGCAGCTGCAAGGCTGCAGACAAAGAGAAAATGAGATTTCTCCGTTCCGCCTGCAGCTCCAGTCGAAATGACAAGGTGGGGTATAAACGGCTTTGGTTTGCGGTTTCCCCAAGGGAGCCTCCGCAAGGTGTTGCTTACGTTCGCGCGAAATGACAGAGCGGCGGGTTGCGGTCTTTTATTCGGAAAGCTATAAACACCACGATTTTCAGCTCACAAATTCAATTCAAAAATAATTTTTCAGGGGAATTGTTTTGAAGTATAACGGCGTGCTTACCTTGCACCCTTTCAACGGCAAGGTAAAACTTAAAAGGTCAGCCAGCCGTGTGTTAGACGAAAGCGGCGCTGTAATAGGCGGAGTTTCCGCATATAACGTTTACGACCTTAACGGCGAAAAAATCGCCGGGCTTTCGCGCGTCGAACAAACGGACGGCGGCGAGGTGCGCTATTACGAGGGGTATCGCTCTTTTATGGTAAAGGGCGACTTTTTGCTGCTCGAAAGCGGCGCCGCGCTCGGCAGGATAATAAGAGAAAAGGAACGCAGCTATCTCGTGCCCGTCATTGCCGTTTTAATGGCAGTGCTTGCCGCCGCTATAATTATAATAAGCATTCTCGGTTTCCCCGAAGGCCTCTCAATCCCCGGCGACGCCGAACCCGTCCTCATTATTACCGACGACGGCGACGGCTGGGGCGCGAACGACGACCTCGAGGTGTTCGACGGGTATATCTATCCCGGGCGCGAGGGCAGCTACGACTTCAGAATAGAGAACCCCACGGAATACACCCTCGAATATACTTTAACTTTAACCGACGAAAACGACTGGGGCGGCAGGTCGCCCATGGAGTACCGCATCAGAATGAACAATGCCTATATCCTCGGCGGCGAGGACGAATGGCATTCGATGAACGACTCGGTAATTTCAATTTCACCGCTGTATTTTGCAAAGAGCTCCACGCAGTTTTTAACGATTGAGTGGAGGTGGCCTTTCGACAGCGGCAACGACGAAGACGACACGCTTGCAGGCGAAGCGGCGGGCATATACTGGCTTAATATAGACGTATCTGCCGCCGTAGCGGGGCAGGAATGACATACATTTTAAACGACCCGCTCACTCCGCCGCAACAGATAAACAAACCCCTTTTGTGGGTAAAGCGGATAGCGGTAGGTATAGTTTTTGCCGTACTGCTGTTTGTGCTTTTTATATTCGCAACGCTCGCCGTCGACAGGGTGTTCAACCACAAGTCGATACCCTCGGTTTTCGGCTATTCGCCGCTCGTTGTAATGTCGGGCAGTATGGAGCCCGAGTTTTACAGGGGCGATTTGATTATTATCAAAGCGGAAGACAGCTACGAAGTCGGCGACATCGTAACTTATCTCACGACGAGCGTTTCGGGCGAGGTTACCTCCGTAACCCACCGCATAATAAATTCATACGTGCAAAACGGCGTTCAGTATTTTGAACTGCAAGGCGACAACAACACCTCTCCCGACGCAAACCCCGTGCGTTCTTCGCAGGTGGTGGGGAGGGTAGTGGGGATAGTGCCGGAAGTCGGCACGTTCCTGCAATGGCTGCAAACGCCGTCGGGCATAATACTTGTAATACTGTTCATATGTATAATTATCGCCGCGGTATATATCTTTAAGGCGTAATTAAATTGTAAGCTCTCCGCTTGTCATTTCGACTAAGTGAAGAGATTTCTCCGCACCATAAAATCAGAAATTCGGGCAAAGTCCGTCCGCCGCTCTCGGCGGAAAAGGGCGTTTTGCGGGAGTTAAAAAATAAAAACCGATTTTGCTTACGCCTCCCGCAGGGGGTCTCCGCGCAGACTGCGCGCGGACGGTTCGTGCTTTTAATGCGGCATACAGCCGCAGAAATATATTGTTTTTAAGGGGAAATGAAAGGCGGCAAGTGCCGCGGGCAACGCCATTGCCTTGCCCGCGGCTGCGCCGCAAAATTCTACGCGCGCGTGCGCGCTATCACACAAAATTTTTATGGGAGTAAACCGATATGGCGGCTTTTTTCAAACGTAAAAAGTTCATAATCGGCGCAGTTGCGGTGCTTCTGGCCGCGATTGCGGCTATTGTTGCCGTCACCTTCACTTATGCCGCCTATCGCAACGAAATAACGGGCGACGGAGGGGCTGAGGTCGCGGGTGCCGTTGCCGACTATGTGCGCGGCGACGTTACGCGCAACGGTGTAAAAATCGATACGGTGAACACCGACAGTCAGATTGCCATTTCCGAACTCCAGCCGGGCGACACCGTAAGATACAACTTTTCGGTAAACGGATATAAAACGGACGGCGACGTCACCTCTTTCAACGAGGTGCTCCTAAAAATAACCTGCACGTTTTCGTTTGAATATTCCTACCCTGTCACAACTACGGGAGAAGACGGCGAAACGCAATCCATTGCAACGCGGTATCTCAACGCCCTTGCGGATAACGGAACTGTAAGCGTGCGCTTTTACCGCGGCGACACGCAGATTGCCGTCGTTTCGGGCAACACCGATAACGGCGGGCAGAATGACCCGACTTACGCGAACCCTAAGGACGAAACTA
Source organism: Candidatus Coproplasma stercoravium (assembly GCA_018713165.1). Classification (GTDB taxonomy): domain Bacteria; phylum Bacillota; class Clostridia; order Christensenellales; family Borkfalkiaceae; genus Coproplasma; species Coproplasma stercoravium. The sequence goes on from DVFR01000035.1 coordinate 37,575, forward strand.
CCACATGGCAGGTCAGCCAGTACGAAAGCGGCGAAGGCGTTATAACGCAAAAACTCGGCTTTTATTTGCACCCCGTGGGCGCGACAGACGACGAGTGGGCGAGTCAGAATCTTTCGTTCGAGGTGATGGTTCCCTCGCAGAGCTCCACCGTGGACGATAACGAAGATTTTTTCCGCCTTTCGGTTGACCTGAACATAACGGCCGAGCAGGAGCTCGTCACCGATAATTCGGGCATTGTAAGCGGAACCTGATTCGGCGCCGCCCGACTTTAAACTTTATTCGGCGCCCGGTTTAAAAAACTTTTAACTTTGCATACCTTGCGCCTGCGGCGGCAGTTCATTGCCTGCGGCGCAGAAAATAAAAACAGGGAAACTGTTATGGCGATTGATAAGAGGACGAAAATTACAAGCTTAATAATGCTCCTCATTGCGGCTGTGCTTGCGGCTATCGTTGCAGGCACGTCCTTTTCGCGCTACGTTTTCGACAGCGAGGATAACATCGTCGGCAGTTTCACCAACCTTTATTTCAGCCACAACGGGCAGGGCACCACCGTGCTTATGGAACAGACGGATGAAGGTTACGAGGGCTATATTTCTCTCAGCGCGTTCAACTGGCAGGTGATAGAGGGGGAGCAGCAGACCTCCGCGCGCCACATTCAGTACAAGGTTCGCGCCCTCACGCAAAATGAAATAACGAATGGTCTCCACGATATGTGGAATACCGAAATTCCACTTGAAAACGATACCGCGAAAACTAATTCTTCAAAGTATTCTGAGGTAACGCCCGATTATTCTTATGATGCAAGCGAAGATACCAACAGCGACGGCATTATCACCGTCGGTAATTTCACCGACGGGCAGGGCTATCAGGTTACAAGCAGCGGCGAAGTAACGCTTGCATTCGGTTCCGACGCGGGAGACGGCGACCCCGTGCAGGACACCCGCGCTGATATGATTAAAATCGTGCGCAACGGCAGCGATTTTAGCACAGCCGAGGAGTTTTACATAGTCGTCGAAATCGTCAGCCCGTACAACCAGATAATGGTGTTCACGGTGAACGCCTCCACAAGGCTGATATCCGTCGCCGCGACCGACATAAACAATCCCGATTCCCACTTCGGCTACGACGAAGTCGCGCTCAACATAAAAACCGCGCGCGATTACGTTTATTCCTATGATAACGACACAAATGACGTTTCAGTAAACAGCTCCAAGCCTGCAAAGGTGGTGCTCACGTGGACGACGACGGGAAGCACCTCCGTAATTTTTGACGAGGGCAGGTTCTTTGCCGACACCGAGGGGAACTTTACAAAGCTTAGCGCAGATTATACCTCGGGAGCAAGCTGGCAAAACGGCTGGTATGTGGAAACGAGCGAAGACGGCAAAACGGTAACCTTAACGCTCTACCTGCCGCAGGCAACCGACATAAACCTCTGTTTCTACGTTCCCGAAAGCTACACCTGCAGGATATCGGCTTGGTTCTACGATAACGTTGCCGACAGCGACGGAACTGCGGCTACAAACACGGCTTATCCCTACACCGAAATTGCGGGCGCAACAAACGGAACGGTTGTTTCAAAGTAAATCACACATAAAGCTCATATAAACAAAAAGCAGGAGGAAACTCGCTTGAAATCGCGCATAAAAAAGCGTGCGTTCGGCATAGCAACGCTCGCACTCGTATTAATACTCGCATTAACTGCGGCGCTGTATTCTGCGGCGTTCTTTTCCCCTGCAACTTATGCGAATACGTATCACTCCGTAAGCATAAGCGGCGCAAACAACGTCGACGTGTATATCTCCGGCGACGGCGTAACGCAAGACGATAACGGCAATTATCAGATTCCGCACGGCGCCGACGTGGAGATTACCGTTGTAAACGATAACTCCGTTTCCACAGGCCTCGATATTACCGGCGGCACCGTAGAAACAGGTAGCCCCTCTAACTTTGCAAAAGTAACAAACGTTACGGGCAATCTCAGCATAACCGTAACCACGCAGGAGGGTTTCGCCACCGAACCCGGCAGCAGCCTTTCCACGGCGTACGAGATAAACGACGGCGACGACCTGATTTCCCTTTCAAAAATACTTGCGGCAAAAACCGACGGCTCGGATATAACTGCAACAACCGCCGCAACGTTTGCGGGCTATCTCGCCGACTTCGGGCTCGATAAAGAGGAGTGGTACACCGTAACTGACGGCGAAACGGTGTTTAATGCGACTGAGGCTAATATAGCGGCCGTAAAAACTGTTCTTCTTGCCGCGCAGACCAAGCTTTCCACGTCCTATTTCAGCCTCTCCGACGACGTTATGATAAACGACAGTACTTCCGCCGAAGATGCCACCGATTATTCGCACGGCTATTTCGGTTTAGGTTCGCGCCGCGGCGTGCCGTTTGGCGGAGTGTTCGATTTCAACGGCCATTCGGCAACCCTTCATCTTTCGATAGCGGAGGCCAATGCAAATAACTTCAACCCTACCGAGCCTGCGACCGAAGGCGGCGAAACGGATAATGTTTTAAGCATAGGCTTTTTCAACTATATATACGGCGACGGCTCAAACGCCTGCGCAATTCTCGGCGCAGACGTGCGCGGAACTATTGCGGTCAGCGCCGACGTGCCTTCTTCCTCCGACAACCTTGTGTACATAGGCGGCGTTGCTGGCAGCATTGGCGACAAAGTCGTTTTGTCAAACGTAAAGTCGTCTGTGTCGGTTTCCGCCCAGACAGGTTTTAGCGGCACAAATTCGGGAATAAGCGTATATGCCGGCGGCGTTTTCGGCTTTTCGGGCGCCGACGTCGACGAATGGTCAAACGTTTCGTACGACGGCATTTATTCCGAAATTTCGGTGGTTTGCGCGGGCGCAGACACCGACGAAAGGGTAATCGTCGGTGCGTTTGCGGGCGTAATACAAAATGCGTATGTCCGTAATTTCAGCGCCAATCTCCGCGGCGCAAATATCCTCGCCGACGCGTCTGACAACGGCTCTGCAATCGCAGGCGGGCTTGCCGGCGCAGTTTACAGCGCAACAAACCGCTACGGCGAACTTGATTCCGTGGGCGATTACACGATAGGCGGCGTAAATATAAACGCTGCGGGCAGCACCGTTTCGGCTTCCACGGCTGCAAAAAAAGCAAATTCAAATCTCGATGCCGATAATATTTATGATGCCAACAACAAAGCCAACTTCAGCGTTGCAATTTCGGGCGGCCTCTTCGGCGTAGCCCATTCCGATAGCAATTCCGGCGGCAGCCTTACGATAGGCGACCTTGATTTCACTTCGCAGAGCAGCGACGGCGTGTTCTCGGTAGAGGCATACACTTCCGATACTTCCAGCTACGGCATTCCGTTTGCCGGCGGCGTTATCGGCTATGTAGTCGATTCCGATAACGACAGTATAACATTTTCTCCCGATACGGGCTCTTCTTCGGGCGACGGCGGCGTGTTTATATTTGAAAGCTACGTTGTCGTCACTTCAACGCAAAACGGAAACGGCCCCGTTTACGCGGGCGGCGTTTTCGGCTATAACGCATTTAATATTTCGGGCGTCGGAGGCACTCCCGCACAGTTCAACCTCAACGACGGCGCTCATTCGGTTACTGTAGTTGCCGAGCAGTCGCAATCGAGCGGCAGCGACAGTACGAGTACGCTTTACGACGTATCCGCGGGGCTTGTAACTTCAAAACTGCCTGCGGGCTATTCTTTCTCTTATGTTGACTTTACCGCACACGGCAGCACGGTTACGGCCCGCCGCGAAACGGGTTCTTCCGCCGTGGGCGATATTTCCGCAGGCTCTGTTGCGGGCAAAGCGGTGGGGGACAGCTCGTCCTTTATCAGCAATGTTGAAGTAACTTTAAATAATTGTTCGATAAACGCCCTCGGCAACTCCTTGCAGTCGCAGTTTACCAACAACGAAGGCAACAACGTATATGCGGGCGGGTTTATCGGCTACGTTTCAGACTACGGCTCTTACATTGGCGAAAATAACGTAACTTACGGCCTGAGCGATATAACTTTGAATATGTCTGTACGCAACGAGGACGCTTACGCCGTCCGCGGCGTTCAGAATGCGGTTGCAGGCAATGATAACTATCATTCCGAGTGTTTTACGGGCGGCATGTTCGGCATGGTCGAATGTTGTGCGGCTACGGAGCTGAATATTGTCGGCACAACCACGTATAAACCGCTCATTTATTCGTATGGCTCCAACAACCCTAGGACTGCCTCAACAGGCGGTCTTATAGGCGCGCTCAGGGATTCTTCGACAGAAGGATATAGCCTTGAAAATTCGTCGGTAACAAATATCCACGTCGTCGGCAGAGCTTATATAGAATCGCAGCAAAATATGGTTAACGATATATATGTCGGCGGCGCGGTAGGCGTAGCCGGCGGCACCAAAGACAATGCGGTAAGCAATATAAGCGGCATTACCGTTGAAGATACCGCGATAGAGTCGGTGGGGGAAAGCGCAATGCTCACCTATGCCGGCGGTATATTCGGCGGCGTTTGGTGGACCGCAGATATCCCGACCTCAAATCTCATAAGCCGCAACAATACCGTGTTCGCCTCGTCGGCTTCTTATAGCACTTACGCGGGCGGCATTTCGGGAATGATTCAAAACAACCAAAATTATAATATAACAAATATATCTTCGGCAAAGGTGCTCAATACCTCTGTCGAGGCCGTAACTTATGGTTCGGGTTCAAGCGGCAGTGTTACTATAAAGGCATATGCGGCAGGCATTTGCCCCCGCATTTGCCAGTATGCGCATATCGAAAACAGCGTTTCAAACGCCGTTGTTTCGGCTTCGGGCAATACCACTGTTCTTGCAGGCATCGGCATTTTCAGCATGGGCGAAGGTTTCGATATAGCTAATGATAATTCCCGAAACAACTATTTCGTCGCCGCTAACGTGCAGGAAAGCAGCATGGCCAAAGCCTTCGCTTTCAGAAATACTCAAGGTGATGCATATTCAACGACGGAACAAAACAACTACGCCGTCGCACTCACCCACAGTGATGAAAATGTCGTCGGGAATAATGCTACAACAATCGAAACTTTAGAAAGCGGCGATGATTTATCGGTTTATAATGGCGCAGGTCTCGATTTTAGTGGCGAGAATGTAAGCAATAATTCAATTAACGGTATAGACGCTGCCGGAAATAAAGTTACCGTTAAAGTTATCGGGAACAGTATCACGTTTCAAAAAAATGGTAGCAATTTGAGAGTAATTCCCGCGAGCGGAGTTACCGGCACTTCATATGTGCAAATTCTTATTGGAGAAGATATACTTTGCTCGTATGCAGTAACTGTTCCTCCCGCAACAACTTCGGGTGAAGTTAATGTGTACGATAACAACTCGTATGATTCAACGACAGGCTCCTATACGCCCGTTTCAAATAGCAATTCGCATAACTATGCAACCGGAAATGTAACAGGTTCTTACGGGCATATTGATTTTACGCAGGGCGGGAATATTGGGGATATATTGCAGTCTCCATTTACAGAAGTAAAAACTAGTGCTAGTAAAACGGTAACGGCGGATGATGATACGCGATATTCATTGCGTTTGGGCGGCAAAGTCAGTGAGAATGATAATTATTTAAAATTTGAAATTGATTCGTCTGTGACTTCTTTTTCTATCACGGTAGAAATGCGTGCGAACAGAACCAACGCACCATTTTATCCGGTTGTGTATGGATATACAACTCAAAATGAAACTACAAGTTTTACTTTAATTAAAGCAGCTGAAGACGAAACGCTAAATTTCTTTTCAAGGACTATCACGATTAGTCTTAGTAATGAAGATATTAAAGATGTTAGATATAACAAGAACGGTAAAAAAGATTTTTATTTCGGAACAAGCAGCAACGGTTCGAGGATTTATAGCGTTTCGATAGATGTTGTTAGTACTTGTGAGCATGTCGATAATGATAGCGACGGCAAGTGTGACAACTGCGGCGCAGATATGTCGTGGAATGGTAAGTACGAATATTTCCAGGTTTACGCAGGTGAAAGCAGTGATTTCGTTCAGGAAGTTTTGATTACCTACGCAAATACTTCTCCGTATATCCCGAGTATCTATTTTGTAACAGACGAGATTTGGAAGAATAACTCTATATCGCTGACGTTGCCGGGGTATGTTGGTGATGTTGACGAAGAAATAAAGCAGGAAAACGCCCTTAAAATACTGAATAACAGGGGCGACCCCGTAGAGCCCGGTGAAATTAAAGAGTACTTTACAACGACACAATTATCAAATGGTTATGTATATGTGTCGCCGGTACTCGGAAAAAGTGAGGGTGCAGCGATTGTATTGCAGTATAATACCGGTGACGGGCCGCACTATGTCATTATCGAAGCTGTGCCGAATGCGATAGAGGGCATTACGGTTACCCCTTCGGAAGATACTCCCCCTTATGCAACGCATGAGGTTGAAGTTGAAGGCGGTAAAGAAACACACCACATTTATTCCGCGGGCGATACCGTTTTGCTCGAATCAGACGTAGATTACCGCTTCGATTACAACCGTTTTATCGTCGATGTTGCTTTCAGGCTCGACAAAATTTATGACTCAAACGGAAAAGATATAACTTCTACTATCACTTCTAACCAGCTGACCGTTCAGCCTAACGGCACGGTGATTATAGGCGACGGCGAAAACGCTGTTCCAAGCGGCACGCGGTTTACCGTAATATGTTACGACGTCAACGACGAGAATAACACAGCTAAACAGGGCACAATAATTCTGGAAGTGCGCACGGATATCGACGTTGAGTCGCGCGACCTCACGGGTGCGAATTACGCTCCCGTGGCGGATAACCACGCGATAATCGGCGAAGAATTTTCGTTCACTGTTTCGCCCCGCCCCGGCTATGGGCTCAACCCCAAAGTCACGTTAGATTTGTATAACGGCTCAACTCAAATCGGCACCATAACGCTCACCTTTGAAGAGGAGCGTGCAGACAGTTCCGGTACGCCTACAATTGCGCTAAGTAACGAATTGACGGGAAACTACACCATAACATACAACTACGACGCGCAGACGGGCAGATATACCATAACCCTAGGCGCCGACGTAACCGAAATATCAAATCTCAGCACGATTTATATCGACGCCGAATTCCAAAAGGTTTACACAATAATGTTCGACCTCGGAACATGGGCTGATGACGAAGGCGGCTTGCGCTATTATACCTATACCGTAAAAAACGGAACTGACATAAACAGCGAACTTTATAACAGTATAGTTAAAACTATCGCAACGGAAAACGAAGGCAGCGAAAACAGGATTAACGAGCGCGCGGGCTTCACCTTCAAGGGCTTCTATTTAACGAGCATAGCTTCGTCGGAAAGCGCCTATCAGCAGAGCTTTGAGGATAGGTTCAACGTGGAAACTGCAACCGAACAAGTGCGCGGCTCTATCAACTATTACGCGCGCTGGAACTACACCGTCGTGCTCAACGCGCCCGAAAGCGTGGGAATTGAAAGCGGTCTTGCCGATTCGCTTGTAAGCAATGAAGAAGATGGCGGCGGGGTAATCCCCATCGACACTATGCACGGTTTCAGTTTCAGCCTCACAGGAGGCTATGTCGGCACGCCGCGCGTGGAGGTTTATACCGCTGCCGTCGTAAACAACGTAAATGTTTTGAATGCGCTTGCGTTTACCGAGAGCGGCGGGGTTTACACAATTTCCGACCCCGACGCTATCACGGGCACCATTTATATCTACGTTTATCCCGATAATATCGCGGTGGGCGTCGGCGAAACCGATACGGGCAGCAGTTTCAGCACGGATATCAACTTGCGCGAAGACGGCATTTTCACCGTGCGCTACGTTATAAACCACGGTGCGGGTGACACAACTTTGGGCAATTCCGCAGTATTCAAATTCAGCAAGAATCTGCCCGAGGACACCCGTATCCGCCTGTTCTACCAGCAGGATTCCACGCCCGAAGCCGTCGGTGAGTATGTTGTTGTCGGACAGAATGGCGTAAGCTCTGTTTCGGCAAGTGCTTTCGGCGCATTGCCCGGCTCGGATGCAATTCCTGTCGGCGGAACTGCCGGCATCGGCAGCGAAACTTATTACCTCGTGATAACTCTGCCTAACAACAAGGATAATTTTACCAATACAAACGGGGCGGTAAACTTCACCGTAAGCGTTGCGGCGCAGGCTATCACCGGTCTTACCCAAAATGAATATGAAACGGCGCATATTATCCCCGACGAAAAAGGGGAAACGGGCGAGCCTCAATCAAAAATTCAGGATGCAACGCTCGGCGAAAGCCAGAATGAAACTCTCTCCGCAACAGTAAATATGTACGGCGCGATTATCCGCAAAGGCAGCACCGAAGGTAACATCATCAGTTTTGAACAGACTGATAATGGCGGAGGGAATGCGCCCGCAGACGTTCGCCACCGGTCCAAATTCTATGTATGGCGCATAGCAACAACATATTGGAAAAATGGTGTTAATATCAGCGGTACGGCGAGCGGCGCGGTTGTTACAACCGATAACTATGTATATGTTCTCGCAGACAATAAGCTCACGGTTTCTGGAACTTATACGGTTGAGCTTATGGAAGTTACCAACACGCAGTATCCCGCCGCAGGCGTCGTCATCTGGAGCTACACCAGCATCACCAGCGGCAATTAACGCGGCAACGGAGGTTTAAACTATGGCAAATTTAATTATGGCGCCCGTGTGGAGCCTCGGCTGGAAGGTAGCGCTGATAATTTTGCTCGTTGTGGCGGTTATCGTGTGCATAATTGCGATTGTGCTTGCAATTATTTTCAGGCGGCGGCGCAAACAGCGTGCGGCTAAGGATAATTTTGAAATTCCCGACGACGGCGGCTTTTCAAAAATTGTGCGCGCGGACGACTACAACGTGAATATCGTCCCTGCACAGGGCACGCCCGCCGCGCCCGATGTTGTAACGGTGGGGCGCATTCCGCTCAGTCCCGCAATAAGCTACGATGCGGCGTCGGGACTTCCGACAGGCGTTCCCGCAGGCAGCATAAACCCCGTCGTGTTCCCCGTCGCCGGCGTAATTCCGCCTGCAGGCATGCCGATGGGGGTGGACCCTGCAACAGGCCTGCCCGTAGCGGTGCCGCCCGTGCCCGTAGATTTTGCACACGTCGGCTCTGCCGGGATTGACCCGTCCACAGGTCTGCCGTTCGGCGTTGTGCCCGTTCCGATTGAAGTAGCGGGTCTGCCCATTCAAAACATAGAAGTTCCGCCTTCATACACCGTGCCCGCGCCCTCGTATGCATTTCCTCCACAGCAGCCGCAGGGATACGGCACGGCAGAACCGAAAAAGTGAATAAAAAATACTTAGTTTTTAAATCAAGCCGCCGCGAAGAATTTCTTCGCGGCGGCTTGATTTTTATTCTTAAAATCGGTATTTTTAAATATTTCAAAAGTACTATGCGTGGCATAAAGTGCTTATTTTGCCTATTTTGACGCGTTTTTTCTCTCAAAGGGGATAGACGTAGTGTTACCCATTTTTTTTCCGAAAGGTATAAACTTAATCAGCTGTCATTTCGACCGAGCGCCGGCGAGTGGAGAAATCTCAAAGGAAAGAACTGTTTTGTGTAAAGAGATTTCTCCATGCGTTCGCGTTGCTCACTTAGTCGAAACGACAAAGCCATTAAATTAAACGCCTTTAAACGGACCAATTTCGCTTGCACGCTTGATTTTTCTGCTTTGCGGGTGCTATACTTTTATACGGATTATATTGCCCCGCAGCGTTCTGCGGGGCGCTAAGGAGAATTTTATGAATGCTAAAACACGCCGCGCAAAAAAAGTTTACGAAGACACGAACCGCCGCCTACGCGCGCTCATGCTTCCGTTCTTTTTAAACGGTTGGGAAGAGGAGCACATGCCTCCTGCGGCAAAACCCTACCGCAACAAACAGCTCGTCGAGCTCTCGTCGATGGAATACGAGATTCACACGGGCAAAAGTTATAAAAACAGTATCGAAACTCTCTATGCCGACCGCGACAGCCTCGACCCCGTTTTAAGGCATGAGGTCGAAGAGGCAAAACTCGTCAGCGACAAGCTCGCCAAAATTCCCAAGGACGAATACCTTGCATATCAGAACGTGCTTTTGGAATGCTATCCCGAAAATTTCGTAAGGGCAAAAACTACGGGCGATTTCAGCATCGTAAAACCTTATTTCAAAAAAGTTCTCGAATATAACCGCAAATACGTCGTGTGGGAGCAGACGGAGAGTCTTAAAGGATACGACGTTCTGCTCGACGAATACGAGCGCGGCATGACCGCTGATAAGTATGACGAATTTTTCAATCTCATAAAGAGCGAGCTTGTTCCGTTTATAAAAAAGGTGCTCGCCGCGCAGAAGCCCGTTCACCCCGCTTTTACCGCGTGCACTTTCCCCGCGGAAAAACAGAAGGCGTTCTGCGAATATCTCCGCGGCGTTATGCTCTTCGATAAAGATAAGACGATGATGGGCGAGAGCGAGCATCCCTACACGAACAACAACGGCAACTGCGACGTGAGAATTACCAACCATTACTACGAAAACGCGCTTGCAAGTGCCATTTTCAGCGCCATTCACGAGATGGGGCACGGGCTCTACGAGTTGCAGGTTGCAGGTGACTTGCAGGATACCATGTCGGGCGGCGGCGTGTCGATGGCTATGCACGAGAGCCAATCGCGCTTTTTCGAGAACAACGTCGGCAGGAGCCGCGAGTTCTGGCAGCGCCATTTCCCCGTATTAAAGAACATTTTTGCCGAGGAGCTCGAGGGAGTGGAGCTTGACGACTTCCTGCTCTATATCAACCGCGCCGAGGCAGGTTTTATCCGCACCGAAGCGGACGAGCTCACATATCCTCTGCACGTGCTCATTCGCTACGAGATAGAGAAGGGCATGTTTGACGGCACGATAGACGAGGAGAACGTCGAGAGAGTATGGAACGAAAAGTACAAGGAGTATCTCGGACTCGACGTGCCCGACGCGGGCAAGGGCGTAGTGCAGGATATGCATTGGTACGGCGGCAGTATCGGCTACTTCCCCACGTATGCCCTCGGCTCTGCCTACGCGGCGCAGATTCTCGCCGCAATGAACAGGGATTTCGACGTGTATTCAGCCATGGGAGAGGAAAACGTCGGCAAAATCGCGGCGTGGCTTAAAGAGCATATCCACAAATACGGCTCTTCCAAAGCTCCCTCGGAGATTTTTGAAAACGCTGTCGGCGCTCCATTCGACCCGCACTATTACATTGATTATCTTAAGAGCAAGTATTCCCGTCTTTGCGGAATAACCATATGATGTCGGTAACTTAATACATGCAGTATCTAAAAAATCCCGCGCGGCGGTTTCCCGCCGCGGGGTTTTTTCGTATCGCTTGAAAAAAATTTCAGATATATGTCAATAATTAATGGCGGGAGCGTTTGCCGCGCGGCGTTTCACTCACTTTTTATACCGGTATCACGCCGTATTTCTGCCGCAGTCAAAATGCGGTGATATAATCGCCGCAATAAAATACATAATGAAAGTTGCAAGGTCAATGGAAGACGTTAAAGAGCGGAAGCTTAAATTTTCTTATCTGGTAATACTTTTTGTTTTTATTTCCTTTTTGGGCTGGTGCGGGGAAACGTTATATTTTTTGCTGCGCTGGGACGATTTTACCGACAGGGGCTTTCTCACGCTTCCGCTCTGTACAATATACGGTTGCAGCATTATGGCGATATATCTGATAATTGGAACGCCGAACAGGGGGAGGCTTAAACCGCTCTTTGTGCGCGCGAAGAAGCTTTCTCCCGTTTTGCGCGCGGCGGCGTACGTCGGGCTGTATATTCTGTATTTCGTCGTTGCCGCACTCATTCCCACGATTGCCGAATTTGTTACGGGGCTGTTCTTCGATAAGGTTTTCGGAATAACGCTGTGGGATTACGGTTACAGCGATTATAATCTGTTCGGTTACGTCTGCCTTGAAATGTCGGTTCTGTGGGGCGCGCTCATAACGCTGGCGATGGGGGTGGTGTGGCCTCTGCTCGAAAAGCTCGTTCTGCTTATCCCGCCGAAAGCGGCAAAAAAAGTTGCGTCCGCATTCCTTATTTTAATTGCCGCCGATTTTGTGTTCAATTTTTCATATCTTCTCATAAAAAAGTATCGTTTTGTGCTTTTTTAGGCATATCGTTTAATCTTTTAAGGCGGCGGGGCGGAAAATTTTTCCGCCCCGCCGCCTGATGTTTATCTGTGTTTGCTCATCTTGTCCCAGCACAAAAAATCTCCGTTTTCGGCCTCCATGTTCAGATATTCAGTTTCGGTATAGCCACGCTTTTTATAAAGTCCCTTCGCGGGAAGCGAGGCTTCAACGATAACTTCATCAACAGTTTTAAAGAGCTCCTGCTCGGCAAATTCAACCAGCGCTCCGCCAAAGCCCATGCCCTGATATTCGGGCAGAACGTACAGCCTCTGTATCTCGTTGCCGCATAGTGTAGCCGTCCCCGCGGCAGTACCGTCGGGAGCGTAACAAATGAACACCTTTCCATCAGAAATATCCTTTGCAACAGCGTCCTTGCTGTGGTAGTCAAGAAAAAATTTAACCGCGCCGCTCGGGTAATAGCGGGGGTAAATTTCGGATATGGTGGTGTGCGTTATTTTAAATACTATTTGTAAATCTTTCGGTTCGGCTTTTCGTATTGTCATTTCTATGCCATTTCATTTTTGCTTTTGAGTATTTTATCATATGCCAAAACAAAAGTCAAGAGCGGTCTTTGTTTTTTGTGACGCTTACGAAACAAACTTTTTCGGGGCGTTGTGGTGAGTATTCCGTTAATTGTGCTTGCTGCATTGTTTGGAATAACTCACATTATTATGAGTTGTAAAAACGCAACAGGTGGATAAAGCGCCATAATAATTGTTTTTCTGTAAAATATTTCTTACAAGCGGCATAAAAACGCTTGAAATTTGGCGCGAAATGTTATAAAATCTAATGGCTGTGCAGAGATGGCGGAGTGGTCGAACGCGCACGACTCGAAATCGTGTTACGTGGGAACACGTACGGGGGTTCGAATCCCTCTCTCTGCGCCATGTTTAGTGGATAAAAATGCTGTCCACTGCAAAAACCCTGAAAAACGGTAAGTTTTTCAGGGTTTTTTGCTGTTTTTCAGGCAAAAACGAGGCTTTTACGCATATTCAAAACAGGTTTCGATTTTGTGCTGTCTTTTGACCGTTTTTCATGCAAAACAGGACTTGAACCCTGCGATTTTTTTACGACCAAATTTTATTTCGAAAATTTCTTAAAATTGCTACGAAATTCTTGACAGAAGAACAGCATATGATTATAATGATAATTGAATTATCGGTAATCAGATTATCATAGGAGGCAGACATGTCGGTTGCGGATAGAAGTATCGACCCGCGCATCATGGAGAGCGCGAAAGAGGAGTTTCTGCAAAAGGGATTTTTAGATGCGTCCTTGCAGGAGATCTGTAAAAACGCGGGCGTGACCACGGGTGCGCTGTACAAGCGGTTCAAGGGCAAGGAAGAGCTTTTCTGCGCGCTGGTGGAGAGCACTGTACAAGACCTCGAAGAGGTAGTGCGGCAAAAATCCGTCCTTCCCGCCACGCTCACGGACGAACAGCTCAAAAAGGCGTGGGACATGGACAGGGAATATATGCAGTGGTGGTTCGACTATCTCTACGACCGCTACGACGAAATGCGACTGCTGCTCGTCTTTTCGGACGGGACGAAGTATGCAAACTTCGAGCACGAATGGGTGGAGGGCATGAGCCACACAACCTATGCGTACTACAAGGAGGCGCAGAGGCGTGGACTGACAAAGACGGACATCTCCGAAAAGGAAATGCACGTCATGCTTTCGTCCTTCTGGACGGCGATCTGTGAGCCGCTCATTCATGGGTTTACAAAGGAGGAGGCAGGGCGCATATCCGACCTGATGTGCGGACTGTTCGACTGGTATAAAATGCTCGGTTTCGAGCGGTAAATTCTGCCGCCCGCAGTGGCGGCAATTCTTTTGGTATATTGTTCGCATATGCGAACAAATAAAAGTATAGGAGGCTGTATGATAAAAAGTATCTTGAAGTACGCGGGTAAGTACAAGATTCTTACCATTGTGGCGACGATCATGGTTGTCATAGCAGTGGCGGCGCAGATCTTGCCGTACATATTCGCGTATCAGATCATCTCGCCGCTCATTGCGGGCGAGAGCATTCCGTGGCAGTTCGCTG
>DVFR01000006.1 GCA_018713165.1 Candidatus Coproplasma stercoravium
ATCTTACTAAGCGGAGTTTTTTATGTCAATCTCTCTTAAATCTAAAGTTTTTTTCCACTGGCATAGCCAGTGGTTGTCTCAAATAAAGCCTGCCGTAATTTCGGCAGGCTTTATTTGTGGTTAATATAAAAGCCCCGCGCGCCCATTTTGCGCGGGGCTTTTGTTTTTTATTTATACCGTGCCGGCGTTATTTCGCTATCGCCGCGACGGCATTTTTGCGGTATATGAAATCCGCCGCTCAGTCTTTATACGGCGTGAGGTTGCTGCCGTTTTCCCAGAGGCGTTCGAGGTTATAAAAATCGCGCATTTCGTCGTTGAAGATATGCACAATCACGTCGCCGTAGTCGAGGACGTTCCAGCGCCCTTCCCTTCCGCCGTCCTTGCGCGAAGGAGTTTCGCCATAGTCCTTTTCCATCTTTTCTTCAAGGTTGTCGCACAGCGCCCTCACCGCCGTGGACGACCTGCCGCCCGCTATTACGAAATAGTCGCACAGCGCGCTCTTGTCGGCGACGTCGATATACACTATGTTCTCACCCTTCTTTTCAGATAAAAGTTTGCAGATTGCCAAAGTTTTTTCTTTACTCGTCATTCAGTGGTTTCCTTAAAAATTTATAGTTTTATTTGCATAAAAGACTAATTTTTCAATGTTTTATTAGCATTAAGCTCATGAAAATACTCATAAGCCTGCCGCGTTAAGGGATATACCTTTTTGCCGCTCTTTTCAAGGTGTTCGAGCTCCTCTTCAAGCGATTGTTCGGCACATTCGTCGATATCTTTATAAAAGAGCCTGCGCAGCCGCTCCACGCCGTCGTAGTCGCGCCCCTCTTCGAGCATATCCGAAAAACATATCAGCTTTTCAAGCTCCGACATGCCCGCCCTGCCGCTCGTGTGGTAGCGGATGGCGTTCAGAATATCCTCGTCGGTGACGCCGAACTCGTGCTCGGCAAGGTACGCGCCCGTGTACTGGTGCATAACGCTTTCGGGCACATCCTTTGGAGGAACGAAGCCTTTGAGCATTTTATCGGAGAGCTTAACATACTTTGCCGCATCGTGCAGAGCCGCCGCCGTTACCGCTTTTTTTTCGGGTATGTTGAACCTGCGGCAGTTCTCCGCCGCCATGAAAGCGACGCGCAGGGTGTGCGCGGCGCGTTCGGGCGTTAAGAGCTTTTGCGCGCGGGCGAGCTCCGGCATAAGATAGAGCCCGTTTTCTTTTATGTATTTTGCTACAGCTTCGGGCACGTACTGCGATATGTCTGCCCCGAGCGCCGCCGCAACGCGTACGCGGGTGGACGATACCGCCGCCCCCTTATAGCCGACCACGAAGGCGCGTTCGCCGTACATATCCTCAAATTTAGCCTGCGCCCTGTTTATGTCGGCGCTGCCCTCCCTTGCGCACACCGCAAGCTTCACGCACTTTAAAATGCGCTCGGGGTACACCCATTCGGGGAAATACACGAACATGTCCGCGCCCATGAGGAAATAAATTTCGTCGTCGGGATACTCGTGTTTAAGATATTCGCAGGTGACGTATGAGTAGCTCGCGCCGCCCTTTTCGACCTCGAAACCGGAAACTTCGGCAAACCCGCCGAACGCGAGGCGGCACATATCGAGGCGCGCCTGCGGCGAAGCAGTCATCTGACCGCTCTTGTGCGGAGATACGGCGGTGGGCATAACTATTACTTTGTCTGCCGAAAGGCGGCTTACAGCCGCTTTGAGCATTGCAACGTGCTCGTTGTGGACGGGGTTGAAAGCCCCTCCGAAAAGTATTATCTTCATATTTTCGTTAAATAAAAGCCGCGCAGTTTAAAATAAAATTTTTGCGGCAAAAATTTTGGTATGAAAAAGTTTATACCGCTCATTGCGGACGCGCTCCTTGCGGGAGTATGCGTATTTTTGCTGTTCTTTACCTTGGTCAGATATTATTTTTCAACCGCCGCAGGGCTTGCCGCGGGAATTACTGCGGGGCTAGCCGCGGGTGCGGGAACGTTCTTTTACATAAGAGCGAAGCAGAAAAAGACCCTCGAACTGTCCGCCTGCAAGGCGGGAGCGGAAAAACTTGCCGTGCACCTCTCGCTTACGGGAAACCATGAAGCCGCCGCGCTTATTGCCGCTTGTACCGGAGGGAAGGCCGCCGGAAGCTTTGCCGAAAGCGACGACAAGCTGTTTTATGCCTGCTTTACACCGGAACCGGCAACCCGTAACGAGCTTATTCCACTTATACGGGCGGAGAGCGCAAAGCAGAAGGTATTCGCCTGCTGCACGGCAACTCCCGCGTGCGCCGACTTTGCCGCCGCGATGAACATTGAGATTATGGGCGCGGACGGCGTTTACGAACTGTTTGAAAGGGCGGAAAAACTGCCCGAAAAGTATTTGTGGGAGGGCAAAAAGCGCACTAAATTTTTAACGCTCGTGCGCTCACGTTTTACAAAGAGGCTGTGCCTGCCGACGTTCTGGTCGGGCGCGGCCCTGCTGTTTTTCAGCTACTTCACCTACTACCCGATATACTATATAACAGCAGGTTCGCTCCTCTTGGCGCTGTGTGCCGCAGCGGCAATTTTCGGAAAGAAAAAAGGCACGTAAAAATGCGATAGTTGCGGCATATGTGCGGGTCAATTAAGCTCTATGTGGGTGATATCCTTCCTCTTCGAGCGCCTGTATAAAACAGCCTTTCTGCCTATTACTATAACGCACTCCGCGCCGAGTTTTTCGGCGAGCTGTTCACCTATTTCGCGGGGGACGCCGTCAGCGTTTTCGAGAATGTTTATCTTTATGAGCTCGCGTGCCTCGGGGGGCTCGGAGTGGAGATTCCCACTTTTACACAAGGGGGCTCGGAGTGGAGATTCCCGCCTTTACACAAGGGGGGCTCGGAGTGGAGATTCCCGCCTTTACACAAGGGGGCTCGGAGTGGAGATTCCCACCTTTACACAAGGGGGCTTGGAAGGCTGAGTTCTACACCCTGCACGAAAAAATCCGGAGGACAATATATAGTAATTTTCTTGAATTAATAAATGTTTCAAGCAGGGTTTCTCGCCGCCATTAAAGTAATGGCATAGCGGCTCGGTCACCGCAAACGCACTGACATTTGCGTTTGCTCATCTCATTCGCCATGCGCAATGGGTATCCATTGCGCTATGAAATGGCTCATTCGTCCCGCCGCAGAAAGACACAATTTGCTGCGAAAATCCCTCCGTCACGCTACGCGTGCCACCGTCTCGACGCCATTAAGGTAATGGCATGGCGGCTCGGTCCCCACTCGGGCGGGAACATATGCCCTCGTTCATCTCGCTACGGCACGCACAATGGGTATCCATTGTGCTATGAATTGCCTCGCTCGTCCTTAAAACAAAGTGTTAAGGGAGGTAAGGGCTCTACTTAAGTGAATTCGCGCGACTATATATTCCGAGGGCTCTTAAAGGTCGCGCGAAGAGACGAACATTGTAGTTCTTCAAACAGCGGACAACCGCTGTTTGTACAATGTGAGATGAGCGAGGGCAAATCAAAGCACGAGCGGTGACCGAGCGCGGCGGTTTATACACAGCATGCCGCGCGAGACCTTAGTTTCTC
>DVFR01000036.1 GCA_018713165.1 Candidatus Coproplasma stercoravium
ATGGTTCTCTCGCATATCCATTATAACAGCTATCTTGAATTCTGGCGAGTACTTTGTGTTAAACTTCTTTCCTCTTGACATGAAAATATGCACCTCCAAAAGTCTGTCCAACTTTTGGGGTGCATATCAAATGCAGGCGGTTTTTTTAATTTAATTTTATTTCTTTGAGAGTGTGTATATTTACGATATACGCGCCGATTTGTCCGCGAGGAATTTTGAGAATTTTTTCTACGGCGAGGCGGTACAAATCGAGCTGCCGCCTGTAAGTTTTTACGAGCAGCGCCGATGGCTTCGACGAAAATTTATAGTCGATTATCGTGCAGCTTCCGCCCTTTACGCACAAAAGGTCGATTGCACCCTGAACGAGCACGTCGTCGCGGGCGTCGGTATCGAGGAATTCGCACGCGGGCAGCGCGCACAAAAATTCACGTTCGCGGTAAGCCTCCGCTCCCTCCGCCATCTTGAAGCAGTCCATCGAAAGTATGCGCGAGAGGACGCTCGGCTCGAGCAGTCCGGCCGCCCCCTCCTCCAGCTCGCCGCTCTCTTTAAGCGCCTCGATTTCGGCGGAAATCCCCGCAGTATCCTTCACAGAAAAGTCGCAGAGCTGCAAAAAGCGGTGATATGCAATGCCGCGCTCCACGCCCGTTTCGCCCACTGCGGCAGCCTCCTCCGCTTCCTCGGGCCAGAGGTCGTTTTCGGCGAAATACTCGTCCTTCAAATGCTGTTTGAGTATGGCGGACGCCGAGCTCTTCACGGGCAGATTTACGCTGCTTTCGTAATTATATCCGCGCATGAAGTGGGTGCGGAATGCCTCTGCCGCCTCCTCGTCGGGCTTTGAAATGAGCGCGGGCGAGGGCTCGTCGAAAGCAAAATCCGCCGACTGAGAATCTTCCTGCTTAAAGAAGGAAAAATCGAGCATCTGCGCGTAGTTTGCCGCCGTGGTGACCCTGCACGGATTGAACTGCGAGGGCTCGGACGACATGACGTGCAGGCGGTATTTCGCGCGGGTGCAGGCGACGTATAAAAGGTTCATCTCCCCCTGCACCTCCTCGCGCGATTTTTTAATTTTCAGGTACTTCCCGAGTATTGTGGGCGCGCTTACGCGCGTATCAATATCAAACATTCTGTGCGCGAAGCCGTATTTTTCGTCGAACGGCAGACTGCCGTCCGCCTGCCCCCTGAAAGGCTTTGCGACGTCGGCGAGAATGACGACGGGAAATTCCAGCCCCTTTGAGGAGTGCATCGTCATCATGGTTATGCTGTCACCGCCGCCGCTCTCCGCAAGCGCGAGGTTGTAGCCGCCCGCCTTTATCTTGTTTAAAAATTCGCTCAAATTGAGCTCGCCCGAGGGGGTATATGCCGCCTCGGCAAGCCTGCGCACGTTTTTTAGCCTCTTCGCGCCGTCCTGATAGTAGCGCGCTTCGAGCGCGGTATCGCGCAGAATGGTATCTATCACCGTACCCGCGCCGAACAGGTGCGAAAGCGTGCGGTAGCCGTCAATTTTTTTATAAAAGTTGTCTATTTTTTTTGCGACGTCGTCGGAAAATGCCTTTACGTACCTGTCGCAGCACTCCCTGAAAGTCAGATTTTTTTCAAGCCTGTACGCAATTTTCACGCGGGCGAGGTCGTCCTCGGTGAGTCCGCCGACGGGCGAGAGCATTGCCGAGGCGAGCGGTATATCCTGTTCGCCGTTATCTATATACGAGAGAATGTCTAAAAGCTGCTTTACCTCGGGCGAATCGCAGGCGTTGCCGCCCTGCCCGCCCGAAACGGAGAAACCCGCCGCGGTGAGCGCGCGCATTATGCCCGCGGGGGAGGAATTGTCGCGCTTGCGCGTTAAAATGCAGATGTCGCCGGGCTCCACCTGCCTCACCTTGCCCGCCTCTATGTCGTAAAAGGTGCTCGCAAGCTCCCTCCGCACGACGTCGAGCACGGCGAGCCCCTCGCGCGAGGGCGGAGTTTTTTTGAGCTCCTCCCGCTCCACCGAGTATATGCCGTCCTGCTCCGCCTTAACCTTTTCGTCCTTGCCGAAAACGTGCACGTACGCGCCGCCGCCGTTTTCGGGATAGGCGCCGCCCGATATCATCACAGAGGAATTTTTATAGTCTATCCCGCACGTATCTTCGCGCATGAGGCGCGAGAACGCGCCGTTCACCGCAGAAATAACTTTGGGCGCGCTGCGGAAATTGTGCGAGAGAAGCAGCGCCCCGCCGTGTGCGGAAAATTCGCGCTCCTTTTTGGTGAAATATTCCGATTTTGAGCCGCGGAAACCGTATATCGCCTGCTTTACGTCGCCGACGAGGAAGAGATTTTCGCCTCCGACGAGCGAGATGATGCGCTCCTGCACGGGGTTGACGTCCTGATATTCGTCGACAAACACCTCTTTGAAGCGCGAGCGCACCTCCTCCGTCATTCCGTCCATGCCCAAAAGCCTGAGCGTGAGGTGCTCCAAGTCCCCGTAATCGAGCTTGCCCTCCTCGCGTTTGAGCGCAGAATATGCCTCATCGAACTTTAAAACGAGGTCGGAAAAGGCGCGCGCCGTGCGCGCCGTGGAGAGGTAAGTTTTAAGCTCTTCATCCCTTGTCACTATCCCCTCGTACAGCTTGTCGTACCTGCCCTTCACGTAGTCGCGCAGGGCAAAAAAGTCTCTCGATATCGGGTCCTCGTCGCTATTGGGCGGTTTTCTGGAGGTTGCAAACTTTGGAAGGGGCGCAAAAATATCAGTCTGCGACTGTGCCTCAAATAAAATTTCGAGCATTTCGCCCGCAATTTTAAGGCATGCCGCGTTCAGCGTATTTTCCGCCATGAAAGCCCTTATCTCGGAAATAAGCTCGCCGCACCGAGCGTGCGCGTCATTGCAGATTGCACCGCAGATATCATCAAACGAACGCTCGTTAACGCACCCCGCGGCTTCCTTTAAAAGCTCTGCATACCCGGGCGTGTTGCGCGCCGCGTCGTATGCGGCGGCGACGAGTTTTTTAAGCCCCGCGTCGCTGCGCTTTTTTCCGTAACGCTGCAAAAGATATAAAAAGTCCTCGTTTTCCTCCGCATACAGCGTTTCGAACAGCCCCTCGAGCGCACGGCCGCGCATGCGCGCCTCAGCGCCGCCGTCCTCGGAGATTATCTCGAACGAACCGTCGATGTCGAGCAGATAAAAATACACGCGCAGCAGGTACCCGCAGAAGGAGTGTATCGTGCTTATGTTGGAGAGCGGTATTTTGCCGAGCTGTTCCTTCAAGTGCGCGCGCGTTTTGCCGTCGGCTGCGGCGCTGCGCTTTATGAGCGCCGTGCGCAGTTTGTCCTTCATCTGCGCCGCCGCCTTTTTTGTAAAGGTTACGGCGAGCACGCCGTCCAAATCGCCGCCGTTTTCCACATAGTCGGCGAGGCGCTCAATCATGACGAATGTCTTGCCGCTGCCCGCAGAGGCGGAAACTATTATCCTGCCCTTCTTTTCTATTGCCGCTTTCTGTTGCGGCGTGGGATTTGCCATTACTCTTCACCCCTCAGTTTTTTAACTATGCGCGCAACGTCGGCACATGTTATGCCGTCGACGCTCCTCGGCCGGCTGTCGGGCCCCGCGGCAAAGCCGCACATTCCGCCCATCTTGCAGTAGTCGCACGCGCCCGTAAACGGCGAGGGGGCAATGTTTCCGCCGAACATTTCCTTTGCGCCCCTCTTTGCGATGAGCGCGGAATAGGCGATAAAGTCCGAAAAGTCCTCCTCGGGCAGTCCGCCCGCAAGCTGCCTGCCGTTCAGATACGCGTCGACGAACGCGCTGCGCTCCTTGTCCTTTATGGTCTTGTCGGTGTTGCGCACGACCTCCTCGCCGCAGTCCATAAACCCTTTGAGCGTGAAGTCGCCCGCAGGCTTATCGCCGAATTCGACGTTCGCGGGGAAGTAGTATGCCCCTGCGGGGCGCTTGCCCTTTGACGCCGCGAGAAGATAGAGCGGAAGCTGGAGTTTTACGCCCGCGTAATATTCCTCTGCCGTGTAGCTGATGTTTCCCGTCTTGTAGTCAATCACGCGCACCAGCCCGTCGCATTCGTCCACCCTGTCGACCTTGCCGCCCGCAGACACGTCGCCGTCGACGGGGATATAGTACCACTTCTCCACGTCGCGTATTTTAAAGTTGGAGGCGGCGAGCTGGCGGTACACGCCCGCCGAAACGGCGGACGCCTCATAGCACATGCGCTCCGCCGCAAACTTGCCCGAAACGCCCTCTTTAAGCGATGAAAAATCGGGAGATGAAAGCAATGTTTGCGCCATATTCCTGCCCCAATCGCGCGCCTCGTCCTCGCTGCGGATATTTTTAATCTCCGACGCGAGCACCTTTAAAAGTTCGTGAATGAAGTTGCCCGTCTCCCTCGGCTGAACGCTCCCTTCGGGGCGCTCGGCAAGTTTAAGCCCCTGCGCCGCATAGTTCTGGTACGGGCAGGAAAAATAGCGCTCGAGAAGGGTGGCCGAAACGCTGCCAGTGCGGGAGGCGAAGAGCGCCTTGCCGTTTTTAATCTTCTTTTTTCCGTCCTCCCTCTTTAAAACGCCGTCCGCCTGCTCTCCGAAGCCGCGCTCTTCGAGCACGGTATACAATGCCGAATTGACTGCGGGAGGAAGAGCGCCGCAGGCGAGCGCCCTGAGCGCGGGCGAAAGCTCGCTGCAATAGTAAGGAAGTCCCCTGCCCGAAAGGTTTAGCGCCTTTTGGGTGACCACCGAAACTTTTTTATCGTCAGACTGCCTGAATATGGCGAGAATATACGGAATTATTTCGCTGCGCACCGTCTCGTTTCCGCCGGAGAGCGCGGGATAGGTGAGATAGAGGTGCTTTTTGAACGCGCAGAGGTTGAGCGCCACCGTCTCCCTGCGGCGCCTGTTGACCTGCGCTATTTTGGGCGAAATTTTTATGTCAATCTTTTCGAGCGAGGTGAGCTCGCGGTCGGTGAGCAGCGCCGTATCCGAACCCGCGGGAGGCACGTCGCCCACAAGCCCCGCCGCAAACACGATATCCGAACCTGCGTTCACCGTTTCGGATATATCGCCGACGAACACGGCGTCAGCCTTCGGCGGAATGAGCGAAATTTCAGCCGCCGCAAACCCGCTCTGCAGAAGTTTTTTGTATTCGCGCGCGGTGTAGAGCGCGCCGAGCCCCAGTTCCTCCGTTTCGGCTATGACCGACATCACGCCCGAAAATGCGCGGGCGTTGAACTGCGAACGCGCGGGGTGCGCCTTTGCCGAAGCCTCGGTGAGGTTTGAAAGCTCCTTTTCGCAGCCGAAAAATTCGACGAGCTTTTTTATCCCCTCCGCCCACTCGTCGGAGGTCGCCCTGCCCGCGGGAATAAATGAAAGCCCCTTTAAAAAGCGCTCCCTCACCGCCTTTACCACGGCGTAATCGAACCCGAGAGATAGGCAGATATCGGCGCGCGGTTCGCGCTTTACGCCGCCGCGGTAAAAGGCGCAGCGGAGCACGTAGTTGCGGTATATTCCGCGCTCTTTTTGCGAAAGTCCGAACAGATGGCACGACAAAACGGCGTCGACGTCCTCGGGCGCGCAGCCGCCTGCGGCGCACTCGAGATACGAGCTTAAAAAGCCTGATAGCGGGTGCTCTGAGAGCGGTCGGCGCTCATCGATGTAGCAGGGTATGCCGTACTGTGAGAATATGCGCGTTAGCGCGGGGCGGTAGCCCTTTACGTCGGAGAGCATCACCGATATGCGGTAGTACCTCTCCCCCTCGTCGGCGACGAATTTTTTTATCGACGCGGCGATAAATTCAAGCTCGCCCTCGGTGTCGGCCGCCTCGAAGATATGCACGTCGGGGGCGTACTGCCCGTCCCTGTGGAAACACTGCGGGTCGAAGAGGTTTAAGCGTATGCGCTCGGCAGAGGGCACGAGCGAAGATTTTAAAGTGACCGTACGGCAGCCGCCGAGCCCCGACGAAAAACTTTCGAACTGTGCGGGCGCCTCGTTGGCGTAGATATCGGGCGCGCCGCCCACAAATATGCCGCAGGTGTTTTCGGCAGTGCGCATGCACGCCTTTACGCACTCCGAAACGGTGCCCGTAAACGCCTGAAAGCCGAGAAAGACCACGTCGGCGCCGATAATTTTTTTGCTCTTTTCAATCACGGAGGGCAGAAGGCGCAGATACACGTTGCGGTCGAGCCTGCCGCTCTCCTTTAAAAAGGCGGTGTATTCGGAATAAATCAGCGCAATGTCTTTGAGCTTGTCGGATAGCATGCCCGCAGCCGGCGCGGCAAAAATTTCTTCGGGCGAGATACCCGAGGAATACAAAAGCGCTATCGTATCGTAGACCGACTGCGCCGCCGCGGAGGCGGAGAGCCTGCCGAAGAGGCGGAGCTTTTCCCTGTTCCGCTCTATAATTCCGCGTATAACGATTGCCGACCCCTGGCTGGAGAGAATTTTTTCCTCCCCCCGCCGCTCCGACGAGAGAAAGCGCGCAAAGGTATATACCGAGGTGTTGAAAGTCCCGCCCACGGCGGCGCACACGGCGCGCTCTGCAACGAGAGTGAGCCTGTCCTCACAGAATATCACCGTGCGCCTTGCCGACTTTTCGGCGTCCTTTATGTATTTTTTGAGTTCCCCGAGCGCCTCTTCGAGCGTGGGGGCGATTACCGAAAGATTCATAATTTTTACCAAAGCGGCAAGCGTGGCTGACGGGAACAATGAAGTTATATTACCCGTCGCCGTGCGGCGCCGCTATGTAATTATACCACACCGCACACAGATTTTTAATTATTTTAACGTTAATAAGCCGCAAAAGTTTTTACAATCGCAAAATTATATGCTATAATTGACAGAGCTTAAATTAAAAAACATTTTTATCTGGAAAAATATATGAAGAAAACGGCAAAAATTATTGCAGTTGCCGCCGCGTGCGCGTGCCTTTTGGGCGCTTCGGGCTGTGCGACGGCAAACAACCACATCAGCGTCGACTCCTTCTGGTATATCGACAGTTACGAGGGCATCCAGCGCACCTCGGTGCTCGACGATGCGGAAAACGCAGGGCGCACCCCCGAAGTTCTGCTGTATGAACTTAAATTCGACAAAGAGTCCGGCGGAAACGCCGCCTATTACGTCGAATATTTCACCGACGATACCGATTTTGAAAACGGCGAGCATCCCCACTACTTCAAAACGACGTTCTACGCCATGTCGTTCGACTGGAACGGCGACCTCGTAAATGAGGACTACCGCATAAGTTCAACCGACGAGATTCCCGAAGAGGACAGGGCGAGAATGAACGGCACCGAGGAAGTTGTTTATGTGCTCGAAACTGAGATGAGAGCTGACGGACAATACGTTTACGGTCCTTCCGATACCGAGCCCACCGCCGACAACAGCGTTCAGTTCTCCGATTATATAAAGACGACGACCTACTTCCGCTCGGCGAGAAACACTCTCGAGCCCGTTTACAGCAGGCAGGAAGTTCACACCACCACTCCCGCGTCGCTTTCCCCCGCTTCGAAAGACGATATGTGCACGCAGATTGAGTACGTTTACGAAGTTTCGTATAACTTCGGCTGCACTGAGGCGACCTACACCTACACGGAAGAGGGCGGAGAGTCGGAGGAACATACGGTTTCGGGTCTGCAGGACACGGGCTACACCATGTTCGACAACAACTCCCTCTACACCGCAATCCGCGGAATGAGCCTTTCGGACAGTTTTTCCGCCACGATAAGCCTGTTTATCCCCGCCAACTTCGGCATACTTAACGCAAGCGTTACGGGCGGCGCCCAGGGCGAACTCAGCCCGACCGACGACGCCGATATAATTTCGGCCCTCACCGCGGCCTACGGCGAACCGGAAGTTCCCGAAAGCGGCGAAGATGACAGCTCCGAAGATGAAACGGCGCACAGCTACATCTATTACAATCCCGTGAGCATAACCGCCGCAAGCACATTGCACGGCACAACGCAGACCGCATGGTTTGCCGCGGTTTCCGACGAGGACAACAACACCTACCGCGCGACAATGCTCCGCCTCGCCGTCCCCATAAGCTACGGCCTCGGCACTATGGAATACAGGCTTTCGGAAGTTGTGAGCGTTCTCGGCGAACTCGGGCATACCGAAGAGGGCGAGCAAAACAGTGGCTATCTTTTACAGGACACCGAACTCTATCCCGAGGTCTCCGCTCCCTACGAAGAGGAGAGCAGGGCGGCGCTCGCGCGCTGGGAAGAGGCAAAAAACAACCCGCTCACCTCAGCCGACGTTGCAAAGCAGGTTTCGGCGGAGCTCTTTGCCTATGCCTGCTATAACGAGGAGTACGTCGATAAGTACGTCTACTTTTCCGACCAGACGGGCTCAACCGAGGTGGGACTGGGAAGTTCGCAGGCAACCAAGCAGGACTATAAGCTCATAATTCACCAGAGCGACTCGACTGCGGGTTACAAATATCACTATACCCTCAAAAACGTCGACAGCAACTCTACGGGCCTGCCTTCGAGCGTGTTCGGCTCGGGCAACAGGCTGCGCTTTATCGAGGATACCGATAAGCTGTACCGCTTCAACGCCACCGATATAAGATATATCGAGGACGAATCGCTGACCGAGGATATCCTGACCTGTTCGTGGACAATCGACAACAGTTCATGGGGCACGATTGACCCGCCCATAGTAAAGCGCGAGGGCGCAAAACTCACGCTCGAACAGATAAAGGAAGACATTATCAATACGGCTAACACCTACCCGGGCGACGCCGTAATCCACGGCAATATAAATATTCTCGCCGACGATATCGTCGAGTCGGCGACTATAACCGAGATGACCTCGGGCGAACACACCATATACACCGTCGTCATGAACATAGATACCGACGTCGCAAATGCCGACGAAGCTTCGAAAGCAATGCTGATGAGCGCCAATTCGCCTGCAAGCGACTGCAACTGGGTTAGCCGCGAGGACGGCGGCGGGTTTACCATAATCTATCAGATTTGGGACAACGGGCTCTTTAAACTCTACGGTCTGGACGAAACGTGGGAAGGTAGTCTTATGGGAATGACGGACAACACAAGGTTCAATGTCTCAGTAAAATACAGCTACTCCGAACGCGACACCGACATGACTGAAAAGCTCAAAATGCTTGAAGAAGCAAAGGAGCTCAACAGCTGAGCGAACCACACAACTTAAAAATAATGCAAGTTATGCGCAATACAGTTTTAGCAAGATAAAAGGGCGCTGCGACAACCGCAGCGCCCTTTTATCTATCATACAAAAAACTATTGATTGCGGCATACTGCCGCTCCGATTATATTATTACGATTACATTATTACGTTATAACGTTCTGCGGTTTGCCGTTTAAAAATGCGTCAAGATTTTCGGCAACGATACCGACGAGCCGCTCGCGCGTCTCCTTTGCGCCCCATGCGACGTGGGGCGTTATAATGCAGTTTTTTGCGCCAGCCAGCGGGCAATCGTCCCTCATCGGCTCGGCAGCGAGCACGTCGAGGCAGGCGCCGGCAAGCTTTCCCGTGTTGAGCGCCGAGGCAAGCGCCTTTTCGTCGGCAAGCGCGCCGCGAGCCGTATTAATTATCACCGCCGAAGGCTTCATGAGCGAGAGCGTGCGTTCGTTTATAATGCCCGCGGTCTGTTCGTTCAGCGGGCAATGAAAGGAAAGATAGTCGCTGCGCGCAAAAATTCCTTCGGAGTCCACAAGTTCATACGGGCAATTTTTCGGCTTCGTGCGGGTGTGCACTATGACCTTCATTCCGAACGCCGAAGCAACCTTTGCGACGGCCGAACCTATGCTGCCGTAGCCGTAAACGCCGAACGTCTTGCCCGAAACTTCATGCATCTGCCACGGGAAATAGCAGAAAGCCTTGCTCTTAATCCAGTCACCCGAGGCGACGGAAGCGGCGTATCTGTCGGTCCTGCCTTCAAACATCAGAAGAAGCGCGAACACATGCTGGCATACGGCGTCGGTCGAATAACCGGGCACGTTGCACGCCACTATCCCACGCTCTCTCAATGCGGCGACGTCGACGTTGTTATACCCCGTGGAATACGTGCCCACGTATCTGAGGCGGGGACACTTTTCGACGAGCGCCCGCGTGACTTCCGCCTTGTTTACGAGCAGAACGTCGGCGTCCTTCGCCGCCTCCGCAAGCTCTTCGGGCGTGAGAACGCCGTAAAACTTAACGTCGCCGAGCGCCTCGATGCGTTCAAACCCGATATCCCCGTACGATACGGTTTGCGTGTCGACCGATACGATTTTAATCCTTTCGCGCAAGTTCATTTATCTCTCCGTTTATTTATTAATCGCGGCATATATGCCGCTCTTTTTATTTTATCTCTGTATTTTATCCGCACGCGCCGCAGTAATGTCGTAACTTAATGTTATAAGCTGTTCTATCTGTCCGTCGGGCACGTCGAACCCGGGAATTACCGAAATCCAGTGGCGCTTGTTCATATGATACGCGGGAACCACGCCGTTGAAATTTCCCTGCAAAATGAGCGAAAGTTCGGGCTCGCATTTAAGACAAACGACGGGAATATTGTCCTTTCCGCCGCAAAATCTTGCGATTGTCTCCCGCTTTTCGCCTCTCTCGTCGCGCAGAAGACTTCTGACGGGCGCGGATATGTATATTCCGAACCACTTTTTGCTCGCCGAATGGCGCATGACGAAAGTTTTAAAATCGTCCTCGAACGGGTAATCGCACTTTGCCCCGCCGAGCGAGAGCGCAAATTTTTTAATATCTTCCTCTGTCATAACACACCGAAAAAACGCGCAAAGCGCGCGTTAAAACAAAATTGACCGCACACTATGCTCCAACCAACGCACTTATGCATGATTTCTGCCGCGCGCAATTTACATCAGAGTAAACCTGAAAAAGTCGCTGCCCACGGGCGTCTCCCTATCGAAAGTTGCAGAGTCGCCCGAGCCTTCGAGCACGAAATAGTGCGGGTCGGCACCCTCCATAAGACGGAAGCAGAGCGCGCCGTCTATCACGTCGTCTATTATTATTCTGAAAAAGTTGAGTTTAAAAATTTCGTCGAGCACGAATTCGCCGCGGACGACTTCCATAACCTGCGTGCCGCCGTACTCCTTGCCGTCCGCCTCCGACGCCACCTCAATTTTAAGCTGCATATCAGCACCCCGTTTGATACTTTTATATAATTCTACCACTTCCCCGCCGGGATTGCAAATAAAATATAATTTTGAAAAAATTTTACAATTTGGGTATGTACAAACTCAGATTTTGATGTTATAATAAATACAGATACCAAAATATCAAGGGGAATACTTATGGCTGACAAATCGAAAGAACGTTTTATAACCATGGGCGAACTGCTTTTGAGGCTCGCCCCGCCCAACTACGAAAAGATACGCATGGCAAACCAGTTCAACGTAACCTACGGCGGCGCCGAGGCGAACGTTGCCGTTTCGCTCTCCAATCTCGGAATCGATTCGTCCTATTTCACCGTCGTGCCCGACAGTTCGATAGGCAAAGCCTCCATCCGCTATCTGCGCGCCAACGACGTGCACTGCTCTCCCTGCATAAGGGCGAAAAAGGGCAGAATGGGGCTCTATTACCTTGAAGAGGGCTTCGGCGTGCGCGCCTCTAAGGTGACGTACGACAGGGCAAATTCCGCCTTTGCCACCTACGACTTTTCGACGATAGACTTCAAAGAAAAGCTCAAAGGCTACACATGGCTGCACATGAGCGGCATAACCCCCGCCCTTTCGCAAAACTGCCGCGACCTTACCATGATTGCGCTTAAAACGGCGAAAGAGCTCGGAATGACGGTAAGCTTCGACTGCAACTTCCGCAGCGCGCTTTGGGGTTTCCAGGAGGCGCGCGACTGCCTTACCGACTACATGCCGTATATCGACGTGCTCATCGGCATAGAGCCGATAAACCTGATAGGGCCCGACGGAAAGGACGTAAAAGAGGGGCTTTCGATGACCCCCACCTTCGACGAGCAGGACAGAGTATTCAAGGCGCTGCACGACAAGTGGAACTTTAAGGCGATAGGGCGCACGGTGCGCTACGTTCACTCCG
Organism: Candidatus Coproplasma stercoravium; assembly: GCA_018713165.1. Classification (GTDB taxonomy): domain Bacteria; phylum Bacillota; class Clostridia; order Christensenellales; family Borkfalkiaceae; genus Coproplasma; species Coproplasma stercoravium. Next base: position 12,013 of record DVFR01000036.1, read on the forward strand.
GCAGCGAAAATTCGCTTAAAGCTTTCCTCTGGTACGACGGAAAAACTTACGAGAGCAAGACGTTCCGCTTCACCATTCTCGACAGGGTAGGCGGCGGCGACGCGTTTGCGAGCGGACTTTTCTACGCGATGATGGACGGAATGAAGCCCGACGACATAGTAAACTTTGCCGTTGCAAGCTCGGTTATGAAGCACACCATGCACGGCGACTTCAACATAACCGACGACGTCGAATCGATAAAGAACCTCATGAACCAGGACTTTGAGATTAAGAGATAACAAAAAGTTTTAATTCTGAGTGTATAAAGAACGCCCGCCCGCGCAAAATTTGCGCGGGCGGGCTTGTTTTTTGCCGCAGGAAAGAGCAATTCGATTCCTTAATAAAGGCTCCCTTTTTAAAGGGAGCTGGCGCGAAGCGACTGAGGGATTAGCCTCCTCTTTTAAGGACAAGCAAGGCATTTCATAGCACAACGGTTACCCGTTGTGCGTGCCACAGCGAGATGAGCAAACGCATAGCGGGTCGCGTTTGCGGTGACCGCGCCGACATGACATCACCTTAATGGCGGCAAGACAGTGCCGAGCCCAAGCGAGGCGGAGGGATTAAAAGTATTGTAACCCCATTGTCATTTCGACCGAACAACTCCAACCGTCATTTCATGCGAGGAGGCGCAGCCGACGACACTTTGCGGAGGGCTCCCTATGGGAAGCCACAAACCGAAGCTGTTTAGTATTATATTGTCATTTCGACCAAACAACTCCAACCGTCATTTCGTGCGAGCGTAAGCGACGCTTTGCCGAGGCTCCCGAAGGGAAACGGCAAACCGAACGCAGTGAGCGGAGAAATCTCATATCTCTCTTTGTCCGCAGCCTTACGGCTGCGAGATTCCTCCGCTACGGTCGGAATGACAAAGACGGGAATCCCCCTTTTATTCCCCCTTTAAAAAGGGGGACTTGGTTCCACAGAAAAGGCTCCCTTTTTAAAGGGAGCTGGCGCGAAGCGACTGAGGGATTTTATGCCTCTGCAATTATAATTATGGCGGCGGGCGC
>DVFR01000007.1 GCA_018713165.1 Candidatus Coproplasma stercoravium
CGTGCGCAAGCAGGGTGTCTTGGCGGCAATAAGGTTATTGCCTACCGCATCTGCCGTTTCCCTTCGGGAACCTCGGCAGAGCAGCACTTCGCTCGCACGGTCACCGCAAACGCTTTGACATATGCGTTTGCTCCTCTCATTTCGCCACGCACAATGGGTGTCCATTGTGCTATGAAATGGCTCATTCGTCCTGCGTTAGCGCGACTCAATTTGTCGCGTGAGCGAGCTCTCTGTAAGTGAATTCGCGCGACTATATGCTTCGTAGGCTAAAACAGGTCGCGCGAAGAGAAACTTAGTTTCTCCGACTCACGGATAATTTAACTTTCGGTCAAAGTTAAATTATCGTGAACAGTTGCGACGGTTATGCGTGAGGCGAGCACCCTGTCTAAACAGAGCCTGCCCTCCTTTACGATTATTATCACGCTGCCGCCGTCGGACGAGAGCACCGTTATGCGCGTTCCCGCCGAAATTCCCAGCTCGCCGAGGTGCTTTTTCACCTTGTCGTCGGCGACGATTCTTTTTACCTCCACCGTCACGTTCGACGGCGCGATTGAAAGAGGCATTCAAAACTCCTTTGTCATTTTCCGCATACAATAAAACTTAACCGCGGTTTATTAACAAATTCAATTATAGTAAGCGGCAACGCGTTTGTCAACTAAAAATTAACCAAAGCTAATAAATTTTTGCAAATTTTATGACGGGGAAGTGAAAGCACACGAAAGCACGCCGCATAAAGCCGTTTAAAAAGCCCCGAGCGCCGCAAAATAAGGCGCTCGGGGCAGATTATAATATTTACGATAAGGCGCTTATATAAAAAAGTACACGCCGCGCGCGAATACCTTCGCGCGCGGCGTATCACAAAAAAACTAAAAGGAGGTGTGGAAAATCTGATTGAATGCTATGAATTTTTGCAGTTGTCGGCGATGTACTTCTGCATCATAGAATACGTTTCGGGCGAGATAATGTGCTCCATCTCGCAGGCGTCGCTGTCGGCAACCTCTTCGGAAATGCCGAACAGTTTTAAAAAGGTGCGGATTGTGCAGTGGCGCTCGTACACGTTGCAGGCGTATTCCCTGCCGCTCTCGGTGAGGTGAATGTGCATGCCGTCGGTGACGACGTAGCCCTGCGCAATCAATATCTTTATCGCCTTCTGCACGGCAGGCTGCGAAACGCCGACCGCGCGGGCGACGTCTATGCGGTGTACGGCGTCCTGTTTGCCCGACAGAAGCAATATTGTTTCCAAGTAGTCTTCGTTAGACTGGCTGTGTTTCATTGCGCCCTCCGCATACAGATTATCGCTTGTGAATTATCATTTATTATTATACCACGTTTTACTTTCAAAGTCAAGATATAAAATTTTACAGCAGTTTACGGCAAAAAAATGCGAATTGGCGCGGGAATATGCCCCAACTATTGTCCATCTGCGGTGCTGAGCGGCCAGGCGGTAAAGCCTTATGCCCCGCTCCCCGCGAGCTGGTTCTCCCTCTCGGCGACGGTGAGCGCCTCGACCATCTCGTCGATGTCGCCCTGCATGAAAGTTTCGATTGAATAGAGCGAAAAGCCTATCCTGTGGTCGGTGACCCTGCCCTGCGGGAAGTTGTAGGTGCGTATGCGCTCGCTTCTGTCGCCCGTGCCGACGAGGCTCTTGCGGCGGCTGTCGTACTCGCTCCTGTTCTGCGAGCTGTAATAATCGTACAGGCGGGAGCGGAGCACCTTGAACGCCTTGTCCTTGTTTTTGAGCTGACTGCGCTCGTCCTGGCAGGTTACGACTATGCCCGTGGGAAAGTGCGTTATTCTTATCGCCGTTTCGGTTTTGTTGACCTTCTGTCCGCCCGCGCCCGAGGAACGGTAGACGTCCACCCTTATATCCTCGTCGCGTATTTCGACGTCGACGTCCTCCGCCTCGGGGAGCACCGCGACGGTTGCCGTAGAGGTATGCACTCTGCCCTGCGACTCCGTTTCGGGCACCCTCTGCACACGGTGAACGCCGCTCTCGAATTTGAGGAGTTTGTATGCGCCCTTGCCGCTTACGTTGAACACGACTTCCTTTATGCCGCCGAGCTCGGTTTCGTTCATGTCTACGACCTCGGTCTTTAAGCGGTGCTTTTCGCAGTAGCCGAGATACATGCGGTAGAGCTCTGCCGCGAACAGCGCCGCCTCGTCGCCGCCCGCGCCGCCGCGTATTTCGACGATACAGTTCTTTTCGTCGTTCTTATCTTTTGGAAGGAGCAGAATTTTCAGCTCCTCCTCTATCGCCGAGAGCTGTTTTTTTAAGGAGAGTTCCTCATCCGAAAGGAGCGCCTTCATCTCGGGGTCGGTCTCCGTCTTTAAAGCGTCCGTCGTTTGGGCAAGGTTGCGCTCCGCCTCCTTGTATTCGGCATATTTTTCCGCCGTTTCGGCTATCTCCGACTGTTCCTTAGCAAGGGATGTCCACGCCGCGCTGTCGGCGATAATCTCGGGGTCTGCCATCTTTTGGGAGAGCGTCTGATATTTATCGTAAATTTCGTTCAATTTGTCTAAAAATACCATAATAAAAATAAATAAAAAATAAATTAAAATTTAAAAGAATTATATTATTATTTTCAAATAGGGGCGGGAATATGCCGAAAATAACGGCATTTTTACCCGAATATTTTTTGAACAAGCGGCGGCGCGGGCACGCCCGCGCCGCCGCGCTGATATTGAGATATCCCCCCCCTCTTTGTCCGTCGCTGCAACAGAGATTCATTCGACTCCATTTCGCTGCGCTCAGAATGACAAAGAGAGGCAAACCGCTCGTCCGCAGCCGGGCAAAAACTTCATAAAAGCCCCGCGCGAGAAATGAAAATTATTATTTTAAAATAATTTGCGTTTCAAGGCGGGGTCTCGGCGGCAACAAGGAGATTGCCTGCCGCCTCGGTCACCGTAAACGCTTTGACATATACGTTTGCTCATCTCATTTCACCACGCACAATGGGTGTCCATTGTGCTATGAAATGGCTCATTCGTCCCGCCGCAGAAAGCCACAATTTGCCGCGTGAGCGGGCTCACCGGAAGTGAATGTCGGCGATTATATAATCGAAGGCTCTAAAAAATCGCCGACAGAGAAACTTGGTTTCTCAAATCACGGAATTTTTCGCATTCGGTCAAGGCGAAAAATTCGTGAACTCGTAAAACTTCAGAGAAGCGAGCAAGACAAGGAGCGCGAGGAAAACTTGAGGGAGTTTACTTTGGCGTAAATGACCGAAAGTTGCCGCAGCGCGACACTGTATTGCGACGCTTATATGAAGTTTTAGAATGCGATTTTTAAAAAGCGGTCTTTCCCCTCCAAATCCTTTATAACAATCGCATAATCGCGCTTTTCAAAGAGGCGCAGAACGTCGGCGGCCTGGTCTTCGCCCACCTCTAAAATGAGCATGCCGCCGCGCACAACGTAGCGGTTGACCTCCTTTGCGAGCCTGCGGTAGAAGTCGAGCCCGTCGGCGCCGCCGTCGAGCGCTATTCTCGGCTCGAAGTCCTTTACCTCCCTGTCGAGCGAGAGAATCTCCTCCGTGCGTATATAGGGCGGGTTGCAGACTATCACGTTGAACCTGCCGCGGATATTTTCGAACAGGTCGGTCTGGATAAAGTGGACGACCGCGCTGTTGTAGTTTGCATTCTCCTTTGCGAGCATGAGCGCCGCGTCGGAGACGTCCGCCGCCGTAACGGAGACGTTCTTGCCCGCGCAGCCCTTGGCTATCGCTATAGCGAGACAGCCGCTGCCCGTGCACATATCGAGCACCTTGTCGCCCTCTTCCACCGTTTTTATGGCAATTTCGGCGAGCTGTTCGGTTTCGGGACGGGGGATGAGCACGCGCTCGTCGACCTTTATCTTGCAACCGCAGAAATCGACGTCGCCTATTATATACCAGAGCGGCCTCCCGCTTAAACGCTCCTTTACGATTGCCGCAATCTGCTTGCTCTCGGCAGGCGTTACGACGCGTTCCGCCGAAAGTTCGCTGCGCTTTATTCCGAGCACGATGGAATATATCCACTCGGCGTCGCTCTCGTCGATGCCGCACTCTGCAAATTTTTTCTTTGTATCGGCGAGCTTCTGCGAGAGTATGCCGCCCGTTATGAACTCAGTTTCTGGCATTTCGGGGTCTGCGTCCATTTCGAGTACCTTTTCGAATGCGGCAATGGCGACTTCGGCCATCTGCTCGTCGGGCTCGCGCGTGGTGAACACCTTCTGGATAAAGAATCCGGGCGCCTTGAATATGAGCACGAACTTATTGTCGAACTTTGCGACGAACTTTAAAATTTCGTACGAAACGCCCGCAATCACGGGAAGGAGCACGATTTCTATGCCGAGTTTGGCAAGGAACTGCAGCACTCCGTTTTCGATAGAGGCGACGCCGAGCGCCCAGTTTACGAGCGAAATAATTAAAATATTTACGGCGATTACTATGAACAGAAAGGACGTGCCGCAGCGCGCGTGCAGGCGGGAGCACTTCATAACGTTTTCAACGGTTAAGGGAAGCCCCTTTTCGTAGCAGGTTATCGTTTTGTGCTCGGCGCCGTGATACATATACAGGCGGCGGATATCCTTTAAGAGCAGAATTAGCCCGAGATAGGCAAAGAAAATGGCAAGCTTTAAAACGCCCAGAATGACGTATTCCCAGGCGCTTCCCGTAAGGGAGGGGAATACCTCTTTGAGCCCGCTCACCGCAAGGTTGGGCAGGACGAGGAAGAGCGCTACGGCAAGAACCACGCCCAGACACACGGCGATGGTCGACACCACACTCATCAGATTTATTTTGAACTTTTCGGCGAGCCACTTTTCGAATCTGCCCGCCTCCTCCTCTTCGCCGTACACGGCGGCCGAGCGCATGAGCGTGCCCGTGCCGCGCACGAGGCTTGCGACCATGTTCACGATGCCGCGCACGAAGGGAATTTTTGAGGCTCTCGCGACGCCCGGGGAGGTTTTGAGGCGCCTGGCTTCGACCTGAATCTGGCCGTCGGGGTCGCGCACGGCGGTTGCCATGCACGTTCTGCCCATCATCATAACGCCCTCTAAAACCGCCTGCCCGCCTATCGAGCACGATTTCTTTTTGTTTTTTTCTCTTTTATCCGACATAAGCAATAATTCTTTTAAACGCCTTTATGCCGCCGGCCTGCTTCATGCGCCTGCGGCAGTAAAAATGTATGCCGTCCGCCCGCGCACGTATGCCGTTTTTGTGCACAAAAACATACCCGCCGAACGGAAAATAAGCGGCGCCAAAAAATTTGGAGCCGCTCTTTCATCGTTACATATTGTATCTTTTCTTGAACTTGTCTACACGGCCGCCTGTGTCAACGAGCTTCTGCTTACCGGTAAAGAACGGGTGGCACTTATTGCAGATATCCACCCTGAGCGTGTCGACGTTCTTGGTGGTACCCGTTTTAAAGGTTTCGCCGCAGGCGCATACAACCGTAACTTCGTGATACTTGGGATGTATATCGGGCCTCACTTTATTCACCTCGCGTTAGATTTCAATGCTAAACCATTATATCTCATTCTGCGGGGGCAGTCAATCAAAAAGGCGGTTATTCGCAAAAAATATTTATTCGCCGCGAAAAAAATTATTTTTTGCGCCCCGCGGCAAAAAACGGCAATTATTGACTTTTGCGTGCGGCGGCAAAGGGCAAGAAGGACAAATATTACGCACAATTTAGTTGCGCAATCAAAAATTAATGAGTATAATGAAGGTACAGTTATGGATAATTGGATTTTAAAAAGCGCCAACGTGCTTTCAAACGAACAACAACAGGAACTTACCGTCGCCCCCGACGAGGTGAAGGTTAAGGTGGCATACGTGCTCGCCTCCAATTTCGACGCCGTGCTCTATTCGGGCGACGGCGGCGTGCGCTATCCAAAGACGATAGGCAGGTTTGCCGTCGGCAGGGTGACCGAAGCGGGCGCGGAATGCTACGGCGTCGAGCGCAACACGCGCGTGCTCCTTCAGCCCACGCGCCCCTGCGGCAAATGCCTGAGCTGCAAGACGGGCAAAGACGACGAATGCTCTTCTCCCGCCATCGCGGGCAGGGACTTCGACGGGTTTTTGCGCGACTTCGTAGTTTGCAAATATACCGAAGTTTCGCCCATTCCCGATTCCGTCACCGACATAGAGGCTCTTTGCACCGAGGCCGTCGCGCTCGCCGAGAGCGTTTACGACAAGCTCGATTTGCCCGCGGGCAGCCGCGTGGCGGTGATAGGCTGCAACTTTGCGGGCAACATCATCGCGCAGGTATTGCAGTACCATAAACTTATACCCATCGTCATCGACAGCAGCGCGCCCGCGCTCGAAAAGGCGAGAGCGTGCGGGATATACTATTCCTTTGCCGCCGACGACGACCTTACCGAAAACCTGAACGAGGCGACGAGCGGCAGGCTGTGCGACGCCTCCGTTTACACCACCTGTTCGAGGCTCGACCCCGCGCTCACCATGCGCGTTCTGGCGGAGGGCAAGTGCGCCGTGCTTGCGGGTTTTGCGCCGATAAACTTCAACGTGCCCGCACGCGAACTGTGCGACAAAAACGCCACCCTTACCACCGTTATGACGGGCTACGGCTATACCGACACGGCGCTGAACATACTCGTGCACGACGCCATAAACACCGACGTGTTTGAAAAGGAAATTCTTACGGATTTCGACCCGAACGCCGTATATAAAACGCTCTCCGACATAAACACCGCCCGCAAGGGAAAGATGACGATTTTTAAGTTGATACTCTGATATATTCACGAAAATTCCCGCCTTGCGCGTCGGGAATTTTCCGTGAGTTTCAGGGGCTCTGCCCCTCTGGCGGCGCTGTTATTGCCCTCACTCTTATATGCGCCGCCATTCACCCTGCTGCGCGAGAGCTTTGCTCGCTGCTCTGCCGAGGCTCCCGAAGGGAAACGGCAGATGCGCAGGTATGCGCAAATTGTTCTCGTGCGGCGTGCGGTAAATCACCGCACTCGGTCACCGCTCGGGCATACATTTGCCCTCACTCACCTCACAACGCGCAACTTTTAACTTAAATCAAATTGCCCCGCATATATGCCTGAACCAACGAAAAAAATTTAAGCCGCAAAGGTCGGCACGGACGACTTTTGCGGCGTTTTTGGGAAAATATACTTCTTTTACGATGAACTGCGAAAATAACATTAAATGCATTGCCTCCGACCTCGACGGCACGCTGCTGCCGCCCACCAAAATAATGCCAGCGGAGACCTTTCCCCTGATAGACGAAATGTTCCGCCGCGGCATAACCTTTACCCCCGCGAGCGGGAGGCAGCTGCCCAACCTTAAAAAACTGTTCGAACCCGCGCTCGGCAAGATTGCAATAATCGCCGAAAACGGCGGGCTGTGCTATATGGGCGGCGAGGTGATATACTGCAACCCCACGCCCGCCGACGACATACTCTACGCGCTCGACATAATAAAGCGCGAAAAAGACCTCTTCCCCCTGTGCAGCGGCGTCGACTGCGCCTATTACGACTCGGACGACGGCATGTTCGAGGAGGTGCTTCTGCGCTCATACTCGAACGCGAAGCGCGTTGACAATCTGGAAAGCGCCGTTAAAAACAACACCATACTAAAAATTTCGGTATGGGACAAGCTGCCCGCCGCCGAACACGCCGCAGGCGTGCTTATACCCAAAATAAAGGGGCTGCGCACAAAGGTCTCGGGCTACGACTGGCTGGACGTGTGCACGGAGAGCGCCGACAAGGGCAAGGCGCTGTGCGCGCTGATGCAAAAACTCGGAATTACCAAAGAGCAGTGCGTGGCGTTCGGCGACCATATGAACGATTTGGAGATGTTGCAGGCGAGCGGACGGGCGTACGTTACGGCAAACGCCTTCCCCGAGCTGAAAAAATATATACCGAATATAATACCTTCCAACGCCGAATTCGGCGTAATCAAAAAGATAAAGGAGCTTTTATGAAACTTTTTATAGCCTCCGACCTGCACGGTTCGGCAAAATATTGCAGAGAGATGATTGAGGCGTTCGAGCGCGAGAAGGCAGACAAAATGCTGCTTTTGGGCGACATACTCTACCACGGCCCGCGCAACCCCCTGCCCGACGGCTATGCGCCCAAGGAAGTGTGCGAACTGCTCTCGGGATACAAAGACAGGATTATGTGCGTGCGCGGCAACTGCGAGGCGGAGGTTGACCAGATGGTGCTCCCCTTCCCCTGCCTTTCCGACTATGCGCTGGTATTTGCCGACGGCATAAACATATACCTCTCGCACGGACACCGCGACGTGCCGCCGATGAACGCGGGCGACGTGTATATAACGGGGCACACGCACGTGCCGCTGATTGAAAAACCCTCCTACCTGCATCTCAATCCCGGCTCCGTCAGCCTTCCGAAGGAGAACAGCGAGCGCGGATATATCGTGTACGAAAACCGCACGTTCACCTTTAAAACGCTTGCGGGCAAAGAATACAAGCAGGTCACAGTTTAATCTTGGTATAAATTTATGCGCGCCGCGCGGCAGACTGCCGCGCGGCGCGCATGTTTTTTACACACGAATCCCCGGACGGCAAAGGGGCGGGCGCCGCCCGCGTTTGAAAAAATTGTAAAAACAAAAAATCCCCCCTTCTTATCGTTGACAAATACAAAAAAAGCTGTATAATAATCTATGGATTCGATAAATATATATCAATTTGATTTTATCGAATAAATTATATGAACTGCACGGAGGATTTTTAACTATGGCAAGATTTACTCTTCCCCGCGACCTCTATCACGGCAACGGCGTGATGAGCGAGGTTCTGGCGGGACTCAAAGGCAAAAAGGCGATTATCGTCACCGGCGGACACTCGATGCGCGCGGGCGGCTTCCTCGATAAAGCCGAAAACGCTTTGAAGAAAGCGGGCATGGAAGTTTACATACTCGAAGGCGTTGAACCCGACCCCTCGGTTACCACCGTTATGAAGGGTGCGAAGATTATGCAGGAGTTCGGCCCCGACTGGATAGTTGCAATCGGCGGCGGCTCGCCCATCGACGCGGCCAAGGCCATGTGGGCGTTCTATGAATATCCCGACGTAACGTTCGAATCGCTCTGCATCCCCTTCAACTTCCCCGAACTCAGGCAGAAGGCGCACTTCGTGGCCATCCCCTCCACCTCGGGCACGGCTACCGAAGTTACGGCGTTCTCCGTTATAACCGACTACGACAAGGGCATAAAGTATCCCCTTGCAGACTTCAATATCACCCCCGATATCGGCATAATCGACTATGAGCTCGTGGAATCGCTGCCCGTAAAGCAGGTTGCCTACACCGGTCTCGACGCGCTCACCCACGCGGTAGAGGCGTACGTATCCACCGCGGCGTGCAACTTCACCGACGGCCTTGCGCTGCACGCGATAAAGCTGATATTCGAGAATCTTAAAAAATCGTACGACGGCGACATGGAGGCGCGCGCCGTTATGCACGACGCGCAGTGCCTTGCGGGCATGGCCTTCTCGAACGCGCTCCTCGGCATAGTTCACTCCATGGCGCACAAATCGGGCGCGGTGTTCAAGCAGAACGGCGAGACGGTGCACATCGTTCACGGCTGCGCGAACGCGATGTATCTGCCCAAAGTTATACAGTACAACGCAAAGAATCTGCGTGCAAAGAAGCGCTATGCGGAGATTGCGCACCTGCTCGGCATAAAGGGCGCTTCGCAGGCGGCAAAGGTTGAAAACCTCATAAAGGCCATATGCGACCTGCGCGCGTCGGTAAACGTTCCCTCCTGCATTAAGGACTACGACGACGGCCACGGCGGCAAGGTTTCGGAGGAAGAGTTCCTCTCCAAGCTCGAAAAGATGGCCGACGACGCAATCGGCGACGCATGCACCGGCTCCAACCCCAGAATCCCCACCCACAATGAGATGGTTGAGCTGTATAAGGCATGCTACTACGACACCGACGTTAAATTCTGAACCGTATAGCCGAGCGCTGACAGTTTAATCCCGTTCAGGCTTTTAACACTCGGCTAAAACCCGCCCGCAGCGCAAAAAAAATGCGCTGCGGGCGGGTTTACTTTAAAGAGAAAAGGCGCGCCGTGCACGGCGCGCCTTTTTTTTCTCACTGGAAGCACAGTTTTTTGAACAGCTGGCACCAAATCATATCAATCCAGCCGACAACTATGCCGAGGAAAGTTACGATTATACAGATAACCAGCCTTAAAACTCCGCCCTTTTTGATAAAGGTTCCCCACCTTACGATTATTTCAACGACCCAGTTTACACCTGGAATCAGGAGAAGGAGAATCTGAACGAGGCGGGGAAGTTTGTTGAACCAGGTCATATTACGCAATTTTGCGTGAAACATAGTAAAGCCGCCCGCGCGGGTCTTGCGCGGGCGGCTCCCTTTTTTGTATTGTTTTCCTATTATATGGGTATAATGCGGAAAATGTGCTTGCTGATTATCATGAAGATGAGGTCGAGAATCCAGATGATGTTCCAGCCGAAAATCAGACGGATAAGACCTGCAACTATTTTGCCCTCCATAAACCTGGTTACGAAGCCGCATATCCACGAAGTTATGGGGATAATAGCAAGAATTACGCTGACGAGATAACTTAAACCAAAGTAATCGCCCCTTTTGCGTGCCATATTCTATCTCCTTATCAAAATATTGTAGTATTATTATATCACATCGGGCGGATATGTCAATACCAAAACGGGCAAAATTTTTCACACAAAATTCAACGGCGCGATTTCGCCGCTTTTATAGGCGCTCCTTTTGGAAGGACGAGCAAGGCACTTCATAACACGACGGACACCCGTCGTGTGTGCCGCAGCGAGATGAGCAAACGCATAGCGAGTAGCGTTTGCGGTGACCGAGCCAACGGCATTTCCGCACCGTTGGCGAGACGCTGGCTTGTGAAGTGAGCTTAGCGAACGGAACAAGACTGAGGGATTGTTTATGCTACGGCGCAAATGCGCCTACAATCCCCTCTTTATGTCTTGCGCGGCGTGCGGTGTATAAACCGCCGCGCGGCGGTCACCGTTCGCGCCTGACATTTGCGCTCACTCATCTCGCTGCGGCACGCAAAGCGGGTATCCGCTTTGCTATGAAATGCCTTGCT
>DVFR01000008.1 GCA_018713165.1 Candidatus Coproplasma stercoravium
GCACAAATACATATTCTACTGGAACAACAAGAGAATTTCTCGCAAATTAAAAGGAATGAGCCCGGTGCAATACCGAACTCATTACCAAACAATTTAATTAAATTTTTGTCCAAACTTTGGGGTTCACTTCAATTTTGCAGGCGGTTTTTTAATTGAACGGCACATATGCCGCAACAATCGGCGCATTGTTCTGATAAATTGCTGTAAAAACAGTGAAAAACTGAGCTTATTTTTGGGCGTTCCTCGTCTCCAGAAGGTCGTTTACGTGCTTTTGTTCAAGCTTTTCGTAGGCGGCGGTCTTGTCGATTATTGCCTTTACCAGCCTGTCAATCTCGCTGCCCTCGGTATAGTCGGCGGGCGCGAAATAACGTATGCGGTTGTTTTTTAAAAGGGAATAAACCTTGCTTTTATCGCCCGTCGCCCCGTCGTACACGCCAATCGAGTGCCCGCCGTACGAGTTTACCAGCTTCATGCAGGGGATATCGGTGTCGCTGTCGCCGAGGTAAACGATGTTGCGCAGGGGTACGCGTATGTTTTCGGGCGGAATGTATTCGTTTACGCCGCCGTGGTCGTTTATGTCGAGGCAGCCCTTTTCGATGCGGAACAAAAACTGCGTTTTGTTGGTGTAGTTTATCGTCTGCGCGGGCCATTCGGGCACGCCGTATTCGTCGAACGCGAACGAGCTCGCGTAAATTTTTTTAAATTTTTTGGCGATTTTTGTGCCCTCTATCATCTCTTTTAGCCCCGAGGAGATGATGTAGTGCTCAACGATTATGCCGCGGCTGTCGCCGTATTCGTCAATGCGGTCGAACCATTCGGGAACGCCGTCGTACAGCTTAACTCCGGCTCCGTATTCGGCGAGCTTTTCCCTCGTCATATAAAATTTGCCCTTGCACTTTTTTACCATCGTCAGCATATATGCAAGGTTCATGTCCATATCGTTGCTTTTTGCAAGCTCGTTCGACTGCCGCCAGAACTCCTTTACGTTCTCGCCCACCGACTGTATAAAGCCCTGCGCCTGCATGTCGTCGGGCGAGAGCGTGCGGTCGAAGTCGTAGCACACCGCAAGCACGGGGCGGTCTTCTTTTTTTAGCCTTTCGTATTCCATACGTGCACCTCTTTTTTTATGGTACTGCATTTATTATAGCATTTTTTCGCCCGCGGCGCAATATAATTTTTTATGATTTGCCAAGACTACAAAATTCGCGTTAATTCGGCAATATATGCGCCTTATTTTGCATATCTGCGGCTATAATCTTTATATAATTTAAAAGGGTAAATTTTTTATGCTGACAGATTTTTTCAACAATGTGTATTCGCTCGCGGCTTCGCTCACGCTGGAGGTGTCGCTGTATATCTGCTGGGGCGCGTTCGCCTTCGTGTTTTTGTGCACGCTGCTTCTAACTATTTTTAACCGCGGCGTGCGCGCCGCCGATAAGCGCCCCTATTTCGCGCTGGTAAACGCCTTTGCCGCGGTTACGTTCGCACTTGCGCTCACAAAGAGCGAACTTTCGTTTTCAGTCCTGCTTGCGGTGACTTTCTGGTGCTTCGGGTATCTCACATACGGGTTGATTGCCCTCATCTCCCGCAGAAAGAGGAGGGAGGAGCGCTACGTCCTGCCCGAAGTTCCCCCGCCCGCCGAGAGGTTTACGCCGTCCTATCGCCCCGCAAAGCCGAACGTGCGCACCGAGCACGCGCTCTCAGTCACCGAAAAGTTGCTTGCAAAAGACCTCGGCCGCGGCGACAGGCAGGAGACCGAGCGCATAAAGGCCTCGCTCGGCTTTATGCAGGCGAAGGGCGACCTCTCGCCCGAGGATAACGAGCGCCTCAACGACAACTTCAACACGCTTTTAAAACTTATGGCAAAGTACAACGTATAGGCAAAGACGGAAGAAGGTAAGAAGGCGGGCGCGCAAATTTTGCGCGCCCGCCTGCCTTCTTGCCTATCGGCAGAAGATTTTTGTGAACAAATAATGTGCGCAAGGCGAATTTAGTTCGCCGCTTGTGCAAACAATCCCTCCGTCACGCCCTCGCCATGCTCATGCGTGCCACCTCCCTTAAAACAAAGTGTTAAGGGAGGCAAGGGGCTCGCTGGGTGAGCGCGCATAATTATATTAAAGGAGAGCTTTTAAGATTATGCGCGCGAGGGCAAAGCCCTTAAATCACGAAGATTTTCCGCGCTTCACCTGTGCGGAAAATCTGTGAGTTTTTTATATTGTTTTAAGCCAGGCCTGAAAGTATTCGCCAGCCTCTTCTGCCTTTTTAAGCGCCTCGGGCGTGAGCGGCGACCCCTTTTTCAATATGACGGCGCCGTCTGCCGTTACGTTTTCTTTTAAAGTGCGCGGCGGGTGCACAATCAGAACGTCGCCGACCGAGATGTATTCGGGTCGGTATTTTTTTCTGCCTATCACATAAAAAACGCCCTCTTTTCCGACCGAAATGTCGCTCAAATTGCCCAAAAATCTGCCTGTGTCGTCGTAGGCGGGCAATCCGAGCCGAAGGGGGGAGCAGTTCTTTTTCTCCGCAGCCCTGTCGTCGAAAATTATCTTGTCGCCGATATGTACTATGTCTTTCCAGTCGACGTCGAACTCGCGTTCCTCCCCGTCGAAGCACTGCAAAAACTGCGGCGCGCCGCCCTTTCCCAGCACCGAGCGCACCCAGCCGCGCCTCTTTTTGTCTTTGCTTTCAACCTCTTTTCCGTAAATATCCGAAAGTTTCATAAAATCCTCCCCGTCGGCGCGCGCTCAAAGTCGCGTTTTTTACACCTGCAAGAATATAATACTTAAAAGAGGGCGGCGGTAGTGTGCCGATTTTTGCAAACTTTTGCCGAAAACGGGCGTATGCGGCGTTTTTACCCCGCGCAGGCCCTGCGGCGATGTTATAATTTACCCCAAAGGCGGCTTTTGCCGCTTTTCAGCGCCCGACTGCGCGGCGTAAGGCGGGCGGATTGTAATATAAGTTTCACAAATTTGTTAAAAAATTTCATTTTAAACGGCGTTAAAAAAACTTTACACATAACTTGACAGGTGTAAACTTTTAGTGTAAACTTAGTGCAATCTCAGGAAAGACGAGGGTGTATAGCCCTGCGGAGAGAGGGACTCTCTGCCTGGGAACGGTGCGTAAATGCGCGCGGGCGGCGGTGTATTACCGGCAGGGCGCATACGACGGCAAAACGCTCGTTTTGCCGCTTACGGCCGAAAGAACGGGACTTGCTGCGGGGCCGGTGTATTTCCGTCCGCTCAAAGTTCTCCGCTCTTATGTGGGCAGGCTCGCGGGGCCGGTGTATTTCCGTCCGCAAAACCGCCTGACAGCAAAAGGTATGCCGCG
The DNA here is from genome assembly GCA_018713165.1 of Candidatus Coproplasma stercoravium. GTDB lineage: Bacteria > Bacillota > Clostridia > Christensenellales > Borkfalkiaceae > Coproplasma > Coproplasma stercoravium. The sequence continues at coordinate 3,328 of DVFR01000008.1, forward strand.
GCGGTATCTCCCGTCGCGGCTTTACTTTTTCTTTAAACCTCCGCGCGGCGGAGGCGGCTTTTAAAATCTGTAACACGCGAGGTGTTTATAATGATAGAGCTTGACAAATATTACGACGTGATAATCGTCGGCGCGGGCGTAGCGGGGCTCAACTGTGCGCTCAACCTTCCGCAGGACAAAAAGATTTTAATAATCTGCAAGGACACGCCCGACAAGTCGGACAGCTATCTCGCGCAGGGCGGCATATGCCGTCTCGTGGACGAGAACGACTACGACGGTTATTTCGAGGACACTATGCGCGCTGGGCATTACGAAAACAATCCCGCCACGGTCGACTGCATGATTAGAAATTCGCAGGAACTGATAGACGATTTGATTGCCTGCGGCGTGCACTTTGCGCGAAACGACGACGGTTCGCTCGCATACACGCGCGAGGGCGGACATTCCCGTCCCAGAATCTGCTTCCACGAGGACTGCACGGGCAGGGAGATAACCACCCACCTCATGGCAAAGGTGCGCGCGCGCAGCAACATACTCGTCGTGCCCTACGTCACCATGGTCGACATTATCTGCGGGGGCAACGAATGCTACGGCATTGTCGCCAAAGACAGCAAAAACGGCAAGCTTTACAGGCTGTATGCCGACTATACCGTGCTCGCCTCGGGCGGCCTCGGCGGCGTGTTTGAAAATTCAACCAACTTCCGCATTTTAACGGGCGACGCGCTGGCAATCTGCTTAAACCACGGCGTTGCCGTAGACCACATAAACTATATCCAGATTCACCCCACGACGCTCTATTCAAAGACGAAGGGCAGGAGATTCCTTATATCCGAGAGCGTGCGCGGCGAGGGCGCCGTGCTGCTCGATAAAAACTTCAACCGTTTCTGCGACGAGCTTCAGCCGCGCGACGTGGTTACCAAAAACATACTCGCGCAGATGAAGAAGGACGGCACCAAACACGTATGGCTGGACATGCGCCCCATACCGAGGGAGGAGGTTATAAACCACTTCCCCACGATAGTGCAGCGCTGCCTCGACGAGGGCTACGACGTATTCCGCGAGTGCGTGCCTGTCGTTCCCTCGCAGCACTATTTTATGGGCGGCATACGCTCCGACCTCGAGGGTAAAACTACGATGGACAGGCTGTACGCCGTGGGCGAAACGTGCTGCAACGGCGTGCACGGCGCAAACAGGCTGGCTTCCAACTCCCTGCTCGAAAGTCTGATATTCGCAAAGCGCGCCGCAAAGGACATTCAGAGCCGCTATTCGCGCATAGATACGGCAAAGGCGGAGAGCGCGGAAAAGGCGCTCGACTTAGACAAATATTCCAACGTGCCCGCCCTTTTGAAGAGCTACAAGGGCATAGTGCTTAAAGCTATAGAGGAGGCTGAAAATGAACAACCCCATAACTGAAAAACTGCACGCCGACGAACTGATAAAAATGGCGCTTGCGGAGGATATTTCCAACGAGGACATAAGCACAAACGCCGTCATGCCCGATTATAAAAAGGGAACGGTGGAGCTCATATGCAAACAGGACGGCGTTATATGCGGACTGCACGTATTTGCGCGCACTTTTACACTTCTCGACGAAAACACGCAAATCGAGCTCTATAAAAAGGAGGGCGACGAGGTGAAAAAGGGCGAGCATATCGCAACCGTTACGGGCGATATCCGCGTCCTTCTCTCGGGCGAACGCACGGCTTTAAACTATCTCCAGCGCATGAGCGGCATCGCAACCTACACGCGCAGGGTGGTAAAACTGCTCGAAGGCTGCAAAACCAAGCTTTTGGACACCCGCAAAACGACGCCCAATATGCGCATATTTGAAAAGTACGCCGTTAAAGTGGGCGGGGGCGTAAACCACCGCTATAACCTCTCCGACGGGATTCTCTTAAAGGACAACCACATAGGCGCGGCGGGCAGCGTTGCCGCCGCCGTTAAAATGGCGCGCGAGTATGCTCCATTCGTCCGCAAGATAGAGGTGGAGGTCGAAAATCTCGATATGTGCCGCGAGGCGGTCGAGGCGGGCGCCGACATCATAATGCTCGACAATATGTCGGTAGACGAGATGATTGCCGCCGTAAAACTCATAGACGGCCGCGCCGTAACCGAGTGCAGCGGCAACGTAACCGAGGAGAATATTCCGAACATAAAGCGCACGGGCGTCGACTACGTCTCCAGCGGCGCGCTCACCCATTCGGCGCCGATACTTGATTTGTCGTTAAAGAACTTACATCCGATTGACTAAAATTTCACCGCAGCAGAGTCTCCCCTTATCCACACCGTGCCCCCCTTGTGTAAAGGGGGGATTAAAGGGGGGATTGTCGTTGCTTAAAATTATGAGTTTCCTTGCGGAAATACGAAGGGTAATGATTACGCCTTGCGGCGCAGGTTATGATTTATGATTTGCGCTTCGCGTAAAGTTTTGGTGGAATAACACCGTTATTTAGAAAAACAATCCCTCAGTTTGAACCTTGCGCGCCATTCTCAAACGGCGTAAGGGGAACGCCGTTTTCGGTCACCGCAAACGCCTTTCACTTTGCGTTTGCTCATCTCACATTTCTCAAACAGCGTGTGTCCGCTGTTTGTAGAACAGCAATGTTCGTCCCTTTACACAAGGGAGCCTGCAATGCGGCATGCATATCGTTTTATGGAGGAAAATCCTGAAAAATGAAAGCTGAATCAAGAAGAAAAGAAATACTTGCAATCGTCGGCAACAGCGATAACGCTCTGCCTGCCGCCGTGCTCGCCGAAAAACTCGGAGTTTCGCGCCAGGTTATAGTGCAGGATATCGCCATTCTGCGCGCCAACGGGTACGACATAATCTCCACCAACCGCGGATATATTCTCGCCACCAAAAAGAGTTCGGCAAGCCGCGTGTTCAAGTGCAGGCACACCTTTGAACAGATTGTCGACGAGGGTTATCTCATAATCGGACTGGGCGGCAGGGTGGAAGATATTTTTGTAAACCACCGCGTATATGGCCGAATTACCGCGAGGTTGGAGCTGTATAACAATACCCACGTGGAGGAACTGTACCGCTCGCTTGTCAGCGGCGCTTCAAAGCCGCTGATGGCGGTGACCGACGGCTATCACTACCACACCGTGTCGGCGCCCGACGAGCAGACTCTCGACAAAATCGAGTCGGCTCTGCGCGAGGCGGGATATCTGATTGAAATTTAAGGGGCGCGTTTATGACTATTCACCACGATAAAATGGCATACGGCAAGCTTGAAAGTTTAAGCGAAAAGTTTTCCGACGAAAAACTTGCAAAAATGGCGAAACTGCTCTCAGAAAATAACGGCGGTGCGCAGGAAAAAGAGGAGAAGGGCGCGGCGGAGAATAAAAAAGACGGCTCTTCCCGCTGAGCGGCGTTTCGCCGCGTTTGCGCTTTGTTTTTTCGGCGTTTTGCCGCGTTCAAATTTGCCGAATTTTTCAATTAAATAAAATTGCCGCGGGGCTTTTGCCCTGCGATGTAGCGGCGCCCCGCAAAATGCGTGGCGCCGCTCTCTGTTTACAAAAATATTTATTAACCGCGGTTAATTTATTTGACAATATAATTACAAAGTATTAAAATAAAAGTGCTTTCAGGGACGCGGCGGCGTGCGGCGCGGCTGTCAGGCGCAGGGGCAAAACCTTCGCCCGGCAAAAGCTCTGTCCGCCGCCCGTTTCTCCCCCGGCATATATGCTCACAAAATTGCGCTTTGAACAGTTGCGATTCCTCCCAATAAATTAAGTGCGGAGCGGCGAAAACGCCGCTCCGCACTTTAATACTTATTTTATAGTGAGGTAATACAGCGCGGTTTCTGTGTCTCCGCGCGAAACGGTGTGCGCGCCCGCGTTTAACGTTACCGTTATAACGTAGCAGCCGTCGGTAAGTTGGTTTGCCGTGTATATTTTGCCGTCAACTTTAATGTTTCCCACCGTAAGGTATAGCGTAAGCGTTCTCTCGCCGTCTGTCGTAAAGGCGATGGTGGGGCCGCTGTCGATTTTAAGCGCGTCGTCTTTGCCGAACGATATTCCGTCAATCGTAACTTCGGGTACATTTTGTTTAAAGGCAGGTTCTTTGCCTTCCTTATAGGTCACGGTAATTGTGCTGCCGTTTCCGCCTGTTCCGTCCTGCACGGGGATATAAGTAACCGTTTCGGCTGCGGGCGGTTCGGGATTTTCGGGTTCGTCGGGTTCGGTCGGTTCTTCCGGGTCGGTTACCGAGCCGCCGGCGTCGATATTGGCGTTGCGCCGCATAACGCCCGCAAGTTCGGGTACGAGCTCCTTGGTCTCCTCTGCCGTGAGCATATTTTCGACGTCGGACTTTCCGTCCGAATAATAGAATGCTTTGCCGTTCGTGTCGAAGTCTTTGGCGAAAATGTTGTCGTTTTCAACGCTCTGCGCGCGGTCGGTTACTAGCGTTACGTTATAACTTTCCTCGTCGAGCGATTGACCGCTGAATATGCAGCCGTAAATTTTCGCTACGCCGCGTTTGCCGTCGCCGTCCTGCGTGGTTACGGGATTTTTTGCATTATCGAAATAGCAGTTTTCGATAAACGCATACGCACCCGCGCGCAAAGACATATTGGTGCCCGTGCTGCCGTCGTAGTAGTTGTTATACATATGCATGTTCGCCTGCCTGCCGAGGGGGAGGCGGCTGTTGCAGTCCTCGTACCAGTTGTGGTGGAAGGTAACGCACGCCGTGGTCTGGCTGTCGCTTCCGCCGATAAGTCCCGTTTTATGGTTTTTGTAGTAGTGGTTGTAAGATACCGTTATGTAAGCCGAGCGCTTGAAGTCGGTGCCGCCGTCTCCCTCGTGTTTGTCCTGTTCGGCGGTCACGTCCCAATAATTTATGCCCTCGTTTATGGTGTTGTTGTGCACCCATAAACTGTTGCTGTTAAAGCCGTCCGTCGTCGTGGCGTTTGTAGAACCCTCGAAGGAGCAGGCGTCCTCCGTGTAGTCGTCAAAGGTTATGTTGCGCACCTCTACCGAGTTGCAGTTTTTCCACGTAAGCCCCCACTGAAAAATCTCCGCGTCCTCACCTATGCCCTCGAGCGTCACGTTTTCGGCGTTCTGAATATTGCAGTTGTTGTATGCCGAGTCGAATTCGCCGCCGTCGAAGTTTATCTTGCTCGAAAGTCCGTTGAGTATGGAATATTGCGACGTGTTTAGGGTATTGTATCCGCCCGCAATCAGTTCTTCCTGAGAGAGGCTTTCTTTTGGCAACGCCTCTCCGTTTGCTCCGATAACTTTATCGGCGGGAAGTTTATTTTTGCTGCTGTACTTTCCGTTGGCGTTATAGTCTATTTTGTTCCACGTTGCGGCGGAAATCTGCCCGATAATGCGCACGGCAACGGGAGCTGTCGCCTTTGAAAGGTTGCCGAGGATTTCGACGAGTCCCGTATAGTTCCTGCCGCCGAGGTTGGCGGTTACGGTATTTTTCGTCTCTTCGGTGACGTAAATCACCTGCGCGCCCGATTTAAGCGTGCCGTCGTCGTTATAGGCGCCGACGCCTTCGTAATAATTGAAGTGCGCATAGCCCGAACGGTCGTAAGAGGAAATTTTTACGTCCTCTATGCTGTATGCCTGACCGTTTTCGAGCGTGATTTTAAAGTCGTAAGTTTCTCCGCCTTTCAGTCCCACTATGTCTACCCTGTCGGTGTTAGAATCGACGGCTCTTATCAGTTCGTCGTCGACGTCGGCATATGTTTGCGAGGAGGAGAGTTTGTACTGAACGGATTTCGTGCCCGATACGCCAGTGTCGTATTCAAACGCCGCGCTCTCGTAACCTGCGTGCGCATATGTGATTGCTCCGTCAAGCTCCGCATCGCCGCCGGGGTTTTCCGGCTCTTCGGGGGCGGTGGGCTGCTCGGGGTCGGTGGGTTCTTCGGGGTCGGTGGGTTCTTCGGGGTCGGTGGGTTCTTCGGGGTCGGTGGGCTGCTCGGGGTCGGTGGGCTGCTCGGGGTCGGTGGGCTCTTCGGGGTCGGTGGGCTCTTCGGGGTCAGTAGGCTCGTCGGGGTCAGTAGGCTCGTCGGGGTCAGTAGGCTCGTCGGGGTCAGTAGGCTCGTCGGGGTCAGTAGGCTCGTCGGGGTCAGTTGGCTCGTCGGGCTCCGAAGGGGTGGAAGGGTTTTCGGGTTGTTCCGTCTGCTGGTTGTCGCCGCTCTGGTCGGGGTCGTTGTCGTTTGAAGCGCACCCGACGAACGAGCACGCCATTAATAGCGCGCCCGCGGCGCAGGCGATACGAAGTAAAAGTTTTTTCATTTAAGCCTCCATAAATGCCGGACGGTTTTTCAGTTTTTCGTTCCGGCATGTTGCAAAACGCAAACCGCGCGCTTTTTAATCCCTGAAAAATTTTAAAACAAACTTTATGTTTTCGGCGGTTATTTGTTGTTTGCGGCATATTACGGGGGCAATCGCAATTTTTTATAAATCGGTTGGCCGGATGCCAATAGTTTGAAAGCCCTTAAGGCGGCTTTTGTAATATTTAAAACATTACCTCAATTTTAAGATATATCAAAATATGAAAAATGTCAATTAAACGAAGCGGCAGTTTTTAAATATTAACATTTTTTGTGTTTTATTAACAATATAAATCGGGTTAACCCGGGCAGCAAAAAAAGTACGGCGCGTAAAAACGCCGTACTTTTGAACTTGTATTCCATTATATAAGGATGGCGGAACGGTTGCCTTTTATCCGCGCATGTCAGCGTGAGAGCATCCACCCTTTCACGTCCTCGCGGGCGATGGGCACTATGTCTTCGCTGGGATATTTTGAGTTTTTGCCGCCATAGGTGTACACGAAGTATTTTCCGTCTTTGGTTATGTAAAGGGTCTCTTCGTAACCGCACGGGTCGCCGGGTGCACCGTATGTGAATTTCTTATCGACGGTAGAGTTTAAAGTGTCGTAAACGACGCCCTCTATTACTTTACGCATAATTATTCACTACCTTTCAATATTTTTTCCGAAATTTAAGTGCGCGGCGTTAAAGCAAGAGCAAGTGGCGCGTCGCGCCGCACAGTCGGCGCATACGTTTTTTTGCCGCAATACGGTCTTATTTTATCACGCCGCATTTTTTATGTCAACGTGCAGCCGCGCCGTTTGGAGAATGGGCTCTTTATTGTTAAAAATCTAATATATTTGTAAACTTTTAACACGGAGTTGCCGCATGTGCCGCGCATTTCTCTGCACCGCACGGCCGCGCGCCGCGGGAACAAAATTTTTTGTTAATTTATAAAAAAGTATTGCATAAGTATGTTTCGGGTGCTATAATTTTCTTATAAGGAATATTTTTTATTCCCGCCCGTTCGGATTTTTAGGTCGGACAATATTCGGTATTAATAAATAGGGGGAGCATAAGTTCCCTTAAAATAATTTCATTTTACGGAGGTTTTTTATGCAAAAGTTACTTAAAACCTGCGGAATGAACGGGGGGGGGGGGCTACAGAGTAACTCCTCTTTAAAGCAACGCATAAAGCGCGGCTTTACTATTATGGAACTTGTAATAGTAATCGCTGTAATCGCGGTTCTCGCGGCGGTGCTTATCCCGACTTTCGCAAACGTTATTGAAAGGGCAAATCTTTCTAACGACACGGGCACGGTGCGCAATATAAACGAAGCTCTCCTTGCCGACGAAGTTTTAAACGGTAAAGCCGAAACTATGGGCGATGCACTTCGCGTTGCGCGCGAAGCGGGGTATGACATACAAAAAATTTCGCCGAGCGCCGACGGCTATGTGTATGCATGGGACGATGAAGAAAATCAGTTCAGGCTGCTTGAAAATAACAACGGAAATTTCAGCGTATATTATCCCGAAGGCGCAGAGATAACCGCCGATAAAACCTGGGTAATTGCGGACGACGACAATTACGCCGATTTCCAAACGGCAGGCTATCATATATTCCGACTTACCGAAAGTTCGCAGGACGTTGCCGACCTCATTTCGGGCGGCGAAACGGACTACATACTGCTCGGTAACGATGTGGATATAAGTCAAGTTTTATCTCTTTCAAGCGAGCTTGATAACATTACCATGGATTTAAATGGTAACACCTTGAATATTCAAGGAGATAATCAAGCTGATGCGCTTGTTGTGACGAGCGATGCTTCGCTTACAATATCTAACGGGAACATATCAGTTGATGGTAGTGCTGTGGAGGCCGCTAATATTACTGTATCCTATGGTGGAGAACTTGTTCTTGATAGTGTCAATTTGTCAGCATTAAATTCTACTGGCATTTATCTCGGTGGTGATAGCACAAACGCTGCGAAACTGACAATTCGGAATTCAACAATTAAAGCAGAAGGGTATGTAATTGGTACTAACGCCGGCACACCTGGGCAGTCTGTTGATGTTACCATTGAAAATTCTGTAATAGAGGGCGATTCGGATAATGTCGGCACAGCCTTTTTCTTGACTATTCCTGGTACCATTAATATGACAAATGTTTCTATAAATGGTTATTTGCAGGGTGTAGTTCTTCGTGGTGGCGGTATAACTGCTAATTTGACAAACTGTTCAATTAAGAATGATATGACGGTAAATTCAGCATTAGCATGGAATTATTTTCTGTCAGGTCATAGTGCCAAACAGTGGGGTACGGGTAATAGAGTTCCTCTTTCTTGTCTTACGATAGGTAATGACGCAACAGCTCCCGGAGGCTATAATACCACTGCCCCCAGCACCGTAACACTTACTAACTGCACATTTGAATCGATAGGCGCTGACAGTTCCGGTCACAAATATATGACTGTATATATTGAAGGCGCAAATTCTACCGCAAATGTAACGCTAAATTATGATTCGGCGACTGCGGCGAGTATCGACGGAACGGGCTACGGCCTTGTTCACGGCGCCAACGTTGTGATTAACGGTGCGGCTATGGCAGATAACGGAAGCGACTGCAATAACATAAAGGCATCTGAACATTGATACAAATCTTACAATGAGCATCATAAAAAGCACGCCGCGCGGGCAAATGCACGCGCGGCGTGCTTTTTTACGGGGAGATTTCCTCATCTCCGAGTCCCCCTTTTTAAAGGGGGAAATTAAAAGGGGGATTGAATCCCTCCGCCTCGCATATGCTCGGCACCTCCCCTTAAAAGAGGAGGCTTTGTTGCGGAACCGATGCTCGCACTGTCTTGCCGCCATTAAGGTAATGTTATGGCGGCGCGGTCACTGCAAACGCAACATGTTATGCGTTTGCTCATCTCGCTGCGGCACGCACAACGGTTGTCCGTTGTGCTATGAAATGTCTTGCTCGTCCTTAAAAGAGGAGGCTCCGCAAGGCATGCTTTTTTATGTGCAACTTGTCAAGTAAAAACACTTGACAAGTTTATGCGCAAGGACTATAATATGCGTAGCAAATATCGGGGAGGCACGGCTTGTGGCCGACTTAAAGTTTTTGCGGCTTTGGGATATCTATTCGCCGCTTCTCACGCCGACTCAGCGCGATATCGGCGATTTATTTTTTAATCTCGATCTGACGATATCCGAGATTGCCGAACAAAAGGGCATATCGCGCCAGGGGGTTTCGGAAAGCCTTTCCCAGACAAAAAAACAGCTCAACGAATACGAGCAAAAGCTCGGTGTTTTGCGCATAGTGCGGGGGGAATCGCTTAAATTTGCGCTTGCTGCCTCGCGCGCGGAGAGCTTTTTGCAAAAGCAAAGGCAGGCTCATCCCGAAATGAATTCGTGTTTCGACGAGCTTGAGGCCATACTGAAAAAAGATTATTCCGCCGAGGCGGAAGCCCTTATAAATAATACGGATAAGGAGTGACATGGGAGCTTTTTCCTCTCTTTCTGAAAGACTCAATCATATATTTTCAAAGCTCACGAAGCGCGGCAGGCTCACCGAACTTGAAATAAAGACGGCCATGCGCGAAGTGCGCGTGGCGCTTTTGGAGGCCGACGTAAACATTCAGGTCGCCAAAAAGTTCTGCGCCGACGTCTCCGAAAAGGCGGTAGGGCAGGAGATTTTAAAGAGCCTCAACCCTGCCCAGCAGGTTATAAAGATTGTAAACGACGAGCTTATCGCCCTGATGGGTTCGTCGAACTCAAAGCTTACAGTTGCCCCGAAGCCGCCCACGGTTATAATGATGTGCGGCCTTCAGGGCGCGGGCAAAACCACGCTCTGCGGCAAGCTCGCCGTCCACTTAAAAAAGAACGGCAAGCGCCCCCTTCTCGTCGCGTGCGACATTTACCGTCCCGCGGCTATAAACCAGCTCAAAGTAGTTGGCAAAAACGCGGGGGCGGAGGTCTTTGAAAAGGGTACGCAAAACCCCGTTAAAACTGCGAAGGAGGCGGTTGAATACGCTCGCTCGCAGGGGTACGACACCGTTATTATCGACACGGCGGGCAGGCTCGAGATAGACGAAAAGCTCATGCAGGAGCTCGAAGATATCTGCGCCGCGGTGGAAGTTACCGAAATACTCTTAACCGTCGATTCGATGATGGGCCAGGTTGCAGTAAACGTCGCCAAAACCTTTAACGAACGCCTCGAGATTACGGGCATAATCCTCACAAAACTCGACGGAGACACGCGCGGCGGCGCATGTCTTTCGATAAAGGCGGTAACGGGCAAGCCCATCAAATTTATCGGCACGGGCGAAAAGCTCGGCGATTTGGAGCCCTTCTATCCCGACCGTATGGCATCGCGCATACTCGGCATGGGCGACGTGCTCACGCTGATTGAAAAGGCGCAGCAGGCAGTCACCGAAGAGGACGCCAAAAAGATGCAGCAGAAGCTGCGCGAAAACTCGTTCACCCTTGAAGATTATCTCGAACAGTTCGAGAGCATGAAAAAGATGGGCGGATTGCAGTCGGTAATGTCGATGCTCCCCGGCGTAGGCGGAAAGCTCAAGGCGGGCGATATCGACGAGAGCAAGATGGAGCGCACCAAGGCTATCATCCTCTCCATGACAAAAAAGGAGAGGGAGGAGCCCGCTATAATAAACGCCTCCCGCAAGCGCAGGATAGCCGCAGGTTCGGGCACTTCCGTGCAGGAGATAAACCAGCTTTTAAAGCAGTTCGACCAGGTTAAGACGTTGATGAAGCAATTAAAGAGCGGTAAGCGCAAATTACCATTCTGAGCGCCGCTAAACCTCGCATATACTTCGCATTTCATTGTCGCGCTTACGGGTATGTTCGGTCATGTACGTCTCTGTACACTCCCTCACATCTTCCGCGCGCTCCGCGAACTGCTCGTATCTCCGAGGTTTTGTCGGAGGGGGTCTCGCCCGCTATTTCGCACGAGGCGACAGCCCGCAGTCGTGAAATCTTAGCTCAATAAACCAAATTAAAAATAAAATTTTTATATATTATTAAGGAGAATATTACAATGGCAGTTAAAATGAGACTTACCAGAATGGGCGACAAAAAATCCCCCTTCTACCGCATCGTCGTAATCGACAGCAGAAAGGCACGTTCGGGCGAATATATCGACAAGGTCGGCTATGTTGACCCCCTCAAAACGCCTGCTGAAATCAACATCGATGTTGAAAAGGCAAAGGACTGGCTCTCCAAGGGCGTTCAGCCTACCGAAACGGTTAAGAGCTACCTCGTTGCCGCAGGCGTGATTGAAAAGAGCGCAAAGCTCTCTGCGCCCAAGACCAACGACAAGAAAAAGAAGAAGGACTAATCTGCAGGGGCTTTGCCCGTACGGCGCGCCCTGCGCGCCATGTAATTCAAGGAGCATAATACTATGTTGGAACTCGTTAAATATGTCGTTGAGCAGTTCGCCGAGCATAAGGACGCCATAGAGTATAAGGAAGAGGAAAAGGAAAACAGCGTTGAAATAACCGTTTACCTCGAAGATTCCGATATGGGCAAAGTAATCGGCAAGCAGGGCAAAATCGCCAAGGCTTTGAGAACGCTCGTAAAGGCGGCTACCCCCAAGGGCGCTAAAAAGTACGTCGTTGAAATCAAGGTTAAAGAATAACAGACCGATACAACAAAGAGCCGTGTTTTTTTGCACGGCTCTTTGTGGACTATGCGATTGTTTTACCCCGTTAATTTGCGCATAGTATGCGGTGAATTGCCTTTTAGGGTAAGTTTAAGGCGCGTTTTTTCGCGTGGTAAAAAGGATAATATGAAAAAATATCTCACGGTGGGCACCGTTTTAAAGCCGCAGGGAATACGCGGCGAAATCAAGGTTATGCCCCAGACCGACAGCGCGGAGGAGTTCAAAAACTTTTCCTCCGTAAAAATAGACGATAGCGAATATAAGGTGCTTGCGTGCAGGGCGGCGGGAGGATATGCTTACCTTACGCTCCGCGGCGTGCCCGACAGGAACGCCGCCGAACTTCTGCGCGGCAAGGAATTGCTCGTCGACAGGGACGATGCTCCCGAGCTGCCCGAGGGCAGGTTTTATATCGCCGACGTGATAGGCTGCGCGATAGTTACTACCGATGGCGAAACGCTGGGCGAAGTGCTCGACGTAACGCCCGCGCGCACCGATATTTACACCGCGCTCATAGGCGGAAAAGAGGTTATGTTTCCCGCGGCGGACGGCGTGATTGCCGACATCGACGTCGGGGGCGGCAAGGTCACCGTAAATAAAAAGCGTTTTGAGGAAGTTGCTCTGTTGTAGAGCTTCGGCGTTTGCGCGCGGCGCAGCCGTAATGACAAAAAATTTGAATTGACCCATGGATATTACCGTTTTAACGCTGTTTCCCGAGATGTTTGCCCCGCTTAAAGAGAGCATAATCGGCAGGGCTGTAAACGGCGGAAAACTTAATATAAAAGTCGTAAACATACGCGACTATGCCGAAAATAAGCACTTTAAGTGTGACGACTATCCCTTCGGCGGCGGCGCGGGAATGGTTATGATGCCCCAGCCGATAGGTTCGGCGATAGAGGCGGTCGACCCCGAACACAGGGCGCACCGCATATTTATGTCGCCGCGCGGGCGCACGTTTTCGCAGAAAATTGCCGTGGAATTTGCGCAAAAGGAGAATTTGCTCCTCCTGTGCGGGCATTACGAGGGCGTTGACCAGCGCGTGATAGATATGTATATCGACGAGGAACTCTCTATCGGCGACTACGTTTTAACGGGCGGCGAATTGCCCGCAATGGTCGTGTGCGACTGCGTTGCGCGCTACGTCGACGGCGTGATATCGGGCGAGAGCCTCAAAGACGAGAGCTTTTCCGCGGGGCTTCTGGAGTATCCGCAGTACACCCGCCCCGCCGTGTATAAGGGCGTGCCCGTGCCCGAGGTGCTCCTTTCGGGCAACCACGAAAAGGTGGACGAGTGGCGGCGGGAAAAGTCGTTCGAACTTACGCGCAAAAACCGCCCCGATTTGTTGAAGTAGTTAAATTTAAAGATAAATACTATGCGCAAGCATGGTTTTTCGCCATTATATTCTAAAATAAATCACGTCGCAAGGCGGGTTTCCCGCCGCAGCAGGACACAATTTGCCGCGAAATCCCTCCGTCACGCTTCGCGTGCCACCTCCCTTAAAACAAAGTGTTAAGGGAGGCAAGGGCTCTACCTAAGTGAATTACCGCGATAATATAATCATGGACTAACACAAATCGCGGCAAGAGAAACTTGGTTTCTAAAATCACGGAAATTGTCGCGCGCGGCCCGCGCGACAATTTTGTGAGGTGATATTATGAAAACTATTCAATGGTTTCCCGGTCATATGACCAAAGCCATGCGTATGATGAAGGACAATGCGGCGCTGTGCGACGGGGCGATTATCGTGCTCGACGCGCGCTGCCCTGCGTCATCGTTCAACGAAAAACTTAAAAAAGTGTTTGCGGGCAAGCCGATTTTATACGTTCTGAACAAGTCAGACCTTGCCGAAAAGACCGACGAATGCGTAAAGCTCATCCGTTCGTCGGGCGGGGCGGCCGTAGCTTTAAACGCCACAGAGAGCGGTTGCCGCAGGCAGCTTCTCGCCGCGTGCGATTCTGTCGTAAGGGAAAAGCGCGAGCGCGCAAAGGAGAAGGGGTATGAACGCACCTTCCGCTTTATGGTGCTCGGCGTTCCGAATACGGGCAAGAGCACGGTTATAAACCTCCTTTCAGGCTCAAAGCGGACGGTTACGGGCGACAAGGCGGGAGTAACGCGCGGAAAGCAGTGGATAAGGCTCGACGGGTTTGAACTTCTCGATACCCCCGGCACAATGCCGCCTGCGTTTGAAAACCAGACCTATGCGCGGCGGCTTGCGTACGTCGGCAGTATCAACGACGATATTCTCGACTTCGACGACATAGCGCTTGCCCTACTTGCGGATATGGCCGAAAAGTATCCCGAAAGGCTCTCGGAGCGCTACGGAATAACCGATTTTTCGTCGGCACTCGGTATGCTCGATGCGGTGTGCGTGCGCAGGGGCTTCATCCTCCGCGGCGGCGATTACGATTACGACAGGGCTTGCAGGGCGGTAGTGGACGACCTGCGTAAAGGGCGTCTGGGCGCCGTAATGCTTGACAGCTTAGACGACGTCCGCAATACGAACTTTTAATTAAGCTATAAATTATTTAATTGATGCGGCAATATGCCGCAACTATTTAAATTAAGGCGCGCTTTGCACGCATTTTTTTACCATGGATAAACTTAACTTCGAGAGAGAGCTTAAACAAAAAGGTTATAACTTCGTCTGCGGCGTCGACGAGGTGGGCAGGGGGCCGCTCGCGGGGCCCGTCGTGTGCGCGGCGGTAATAATGCCGCTTGAAAATATCGTCGAAGGCGTCGACGACAGTAAAAAACTCATCGCAAAAAGGCGTGAAAAACTCGACGTATTTATCCGCGAAAATGCGATTGCCTACGCAATATGCCGCATCGAACCGCAGGTTATCGACGAAATTAACATACTCGAGGCAACAAAACTCTGCATGAAAAATGCCGTCGAAAGCCTCAGCATTTCTCCCGATTTCGTGCTCACAGACGGCAACATGACGCTCGATATAACCATACCGCAGAAGTCGGTTATCGGCGGCGACGCGGCGTGCTATTCCATCGGCGCCGCCTCGATAATCGCCAAAGTTTACAGGGACAAACTGATGGGCGAATATGCCGTACAGTACCCGGCATACGGGTTTGAAAAGCACAAGGGCTACGGCACGGCGGCACACATAAAGGCAATAAAAGAGTGCGGACTATGCCCCATTCACCGCAGGAGTTTTACAAAAAAATGGAGCTGAAAACGCCGACTGAAAAGGGCATAAAAAAGTTCAACCGCATAAAGGGCGACAGGGGCGAAAAAATGGCGGCGAAGTTTTTAAAGCGGAGCGGCTATAAAATACTCGAACGCAACTACAGGAGCCCTTTCGGCGAGGTTGACATTATCGCGGGCAAGGGCGACGTCGTGGCGTTCGTCGAGGTAAAGACGAGGTCTTCCGACAGGTTCGGTTTGCCCTCCGAGGCGGTTGACCGCCGCAGAATGGAGAGGTATGCAAACGCCGCGCGCTTCTATTTTTCGGGCAGGGAGATTGGCTGCACCGTGCGTTTCGACGTGATTGAGGTGTTCGGCAAAGAGATAAACCATATAGTTTCCGCCTTCGAGGCGCATTGAGTTTTCAAGCTTCTGTCAGCAAACTGCCCG
Organism: Candidatus Coproplasma stercoravium; assembly: GCA_018713165.1. GTDB lineage: Bacteria > Bacillota > Clostridia > Christensenellales > Borkfalkiaceae > Coproplasma > Coproplasma stercoravium. The sequence continues at coordinate 18,866 of DVFR01000008.1, forward strand.
CTATTTATATTCCATATAAATAAATGGGGTCTCTGCGAGGTTCGTTCGGCTGCGCTCAGGACGACGGCAGAGCCTGATTTTGCTCAGTGCGACAGTTGACGGTTCGCTCGAAGCGGGGTTAAGTTTAAAATATTTAACCTTAGCACTCGACGAAAAGAAAGCTTTTCGTCGAAGAGGAGAAACCGCGGCAAAAGGTGTGGCGGGCAGGTTTTTCCTGCCCGTCCGCTAAGGCACGCGTGTTTCGACGAGGGGTGTATCACAATTTTCACAAAAAATCGCAAATAGCGGGTAAAAGCGCTTGATTTTTTTTGCATGGTTTGGTACAATACCGTTCGTATTCGACAAAACGGGGCGGTCCTCTGCAAGCAAATGCCGCGGCGCGGCGCTGCACGAACGCTCTTTCAGGAGGTTAAGGCTATGAAAGGTCTTGTAGAAGCAATCGAAAAGGAAGGCATGAAGGAGAGCGTGCCCGCGTTCAACGTCGGCGATACCGTAAGGGTCGGCTTCAAGGTTATCGAGGGTACGAAGGAGAGAATCCAGAACTTCGAGGGCGTAGTTATCGCCAAGAAGCACGGCGGCATCAGGGAGAGCTTCACCGTAAGAAGGCTTTCCTTCGGCGTCGGCGTAGAACGTACTTTCCCCGTTCACTCGCCCAAGATTGCGTCTATCACCGTTGTTAAGCGCGGCAGGGTAAGGAGGGCTAAGCTCTACTATCTCCGCGGTCTTACCGGTAAGGCGGCTAAAATTCAGGAAATTAAATAAGCCAAAAAAGAGCCTGCCCGTCAGGTTCTTTTTTAATTTTGGCGGTTTTTTACGCAAAAAAACTTGTGCCGCCCGCCCGAACGTGTCAGTCGGTTGCTAAAAGCCTGAGCGGCGTTTTAAGCGGGCAGATTGCGGCACGCGCGAATATACATTTTTGGTGAAAAAATGCTTTCAAAGGTGATAAGTTTTGCTCTCTGCGGGCTGGAAGGCGTGCCCGTGGAGGTGGAAACCGATATAAATAAGGGACTTGTTTCGTACGATTTGGTAGGGCTGCCCGACGCGGCGGTAAAGGAGAGCAAGGAGCGCGTGCGCTCCGCCGTTAAAAACAGCGCGATGCACTTTCCCGTGAGCAAGATTACGGTAAACCTAGCCCCCGCCGACATAAAAAAAGAGGGCTCGCACTACGACCTGCCGATAGCCGTAAGCATTTTAAAGGCGAGCGACCAGCTCCCCTTTAATACCGACGGAACGGTGTTTCTGGGCGAACTTGCGCTCGACGGCGCGCTCCGCGCGGTGACAGGCATTCTGCCAATGCTGATTTCGGCAAAGGCGAAGGGCTTTTCGCGGTTCGTCGTGCCCGCCGCAAACGCAAACGAGGCGAGCTTTATAGAGGGCGCGGAGGTCTATGCGCTCGGCTCGCTCAAAGAGGTGGCGGAACTGCTCTCGGGCAGTCGCACTTTTGCTCCCGTGGCGCACAGAAACTACGATTCGGTAAAGCGCGAAAAGACCTACGACTGCGATTTATCCTTCGTAAAGGGGCAAAAAGTGGCAAAGCGCGCTTTGGAGATTGCCGTTGCGGGCGGGCACAACATTTTGCTCGTAGGCCCTCCGGGCACGGGCAAGACCATGCTCGCGCGGTGCATACCCACAATCATGCCCGACATGACGTTTGACGAGGCTCTCGAAGTTACCAAGATTCACTCCGTTGCGGGCGAGCTTTCGGAGGAGGGGATAGTAACTCTCCGCCCGTTCCGCACACCGCACCACACGGCGACCACCGTTTCGCTCTGCGGCGGAGGCGGCGGGCGCGTGCGCCCGGGTGAAATTTCAAAGGCGCACGGCGGCGTTCTCTTTCTGGACGAACTGCCCGAATATTCCCGTTCGGCTTTAGAGGCGCTCCGCCAGCCGCTCGAGGACAGAAAGATAACCATAACCCGCGCGGGCGGCGCGGCTACTTTCCCCGCCGATTTTATGCTGTGCGCCAGCATGAACCCCTGCCCGTGCGGCAACTACGGCTCGGCAGAGCTCGTATGCACCTGCACCCCGTCGCAGATAAAGCGCTACCGCGCAAAAATTTCCGGCCCTCTTCTCGACAGGATTGACCTGCAGGTGGAGGTCGACTCGGTGAAGTACGACGACCTCATATCCGAGGGCGCGGAGGAGTCGAGCGCGCAGGTAAAAGCGCGCGTTGAGGCGGCGAGGGCGGTACAGCGCGAGAGATTTTCCGGCGAAGGGGTGCGCACCAACGCCAACATGGGCGAGCGGCAGATAAAAAAGTATTGCAGGCTCTCGGCAGAGTGCGAGGACGTTTTGCGAAGGGCGTTCGAAAGTCTGCACCTCTCCGCGCGCGCCCGTTCGAGGATAATAAAGGTTGCGCGCACGATTGCCGACCTCGACTTTTCGTCCGAAATTCAGCCGCGCCACATACTCGAGGCGGCGTCATACCGCAGTTTCGACGGTGAAAACATATGAAAAATTACTCCGAAGCCGAGCTTGACGCAATGGTTTTAGACAGCTTCGGCGAGCTTACCTATAAAATACGGTTTGAGATAACCGACGGCTTTTCTTCCCCGCGGCCGCTCAAAAAATACGAAGATTTTCTGATTAAAACGCTCGGCGCGAGCGTATATAATAAAATAAGGGGTCTGTTTTATTCCGAAGAGTACCGCAAGGGTGTGCTCGCCGATATGGAGAGGGCAAAAGTCGTCTGCGTGACTTACTTTTCGGAAGAATATCCCGATAAACTCAAAAATATTCCCGCGCCGCCGCTTATATTGTATTGCAGGGGCAACACCTCTCTCCTTTCGCGGCGCGCGTTCGGCATAGTCGGTTCGCGCCGCACCCTTCCCAATATTTTAAAGGAGTGCAAAAAGCTGAGCGGGCAGATTGCCGGAGAGTTCGCCGTCGTAACGGGCACGGCGGACGGAGCGGATACGGCAGCGGCGGAGGGCGCCCTTGCAAGCGGCAACCTGATTTTCGTCGCCGCGCAGGGACTTGCGCACGTTTATCCCGCAGGTAGCGCAAAGTTATACAGGGAGGCGGCCGAAAAGGGGCTGCTTATGTCGGAACAGCGCCCCGAAGTGGGCGCAAAGGCGTATCTCTTTCCAGTGCGCAACAGGCTGATTGCCGCGCTTTCGGAGGGCGTGCTCGTCGTGTCCGCAGGCGAAAAGAGCGGTGCTTCGATAACCGCCGAATATGCCTTCGAATACGGCAAAGACGTTTTCTGCTTTCCATACTCTCTGGGCGTTCCGTCGGGCAAAGGGTGCAACCGCCTGCTTAAAAAAGGCGCATACCTTGCCGAAAATATACTTGACATTTTCAGCGCGTTTGGGTTAGACTTTACTGCGCAAAAGAAAATTGAGCTCACCCCGCGCGAGGCTGAGGTGCTCGCCGCGCTCAAAGAGTACGGTGAGGCGCACATCTCGCAGATATCCGCAAAACTCGGCTGTCAGAGCTTCGAACTTCTCGCCGAACTCTCCTCGCTGGAAGTTAAGGGGCTTGTTGCACGTCTCGGCGGGAACAGATTTTCGGCATTATAGGCGCTTTCCCTTGCATATGCGTCGCGATAGGTGGAGGCTACAATGCGGAATAGATTTTTCGACTTCGGCTATCGCCTTCGCTCAAAATGACAATAATTTTTTGAAATGAATCGCGTGCGCAAGCAGGGTTTCTTTGCAATTAAATTTAAAATAAATAACGTTTCAAGCAAGGTTTCCTTGCGCAGAAAGACCCTATTTGCTGCGGTCAGCAGGCTCACCAAAGGGGGAATTACCCCGATTATATAATAAGAGAGCCCCTAAGAGAGCCCCTAAAATCGGGGTAAAGGGGAGCTGGCTCCCCCAAATCACGAATTTTTTCGTGTGTCACCAACACGAAAAAATTGTGAACTAAGGTACTTCTATGGATTTAATAATAGTTGAGTCGCCTTCCAAGGCGAAAACAATTTCAAAATACTTAAAGGGCAAGTATAAAGTCGACGCCTCGGGCGGGCATATACGCGATTTGCCCGAGCGCACCCTCGGTGTTAAGATTACCGATAATTTCGAGCCGAGGTACGAGGAATCTCCCGGTAAAAAGGAGATAATCGCGCGCCTTTCGGGCGAGGCGAAAAAGGCGGGCAAAGTATATCTTGCGACCGACCCCGACCGCGAAGGCGAGGCGATAAGCTGGCACTTGCAGACCGTCCTCGGGCTCGACCCGAACGGCGAAAACAGGATAGAGTTCAACGAAATCTCTCCCAAAGCCGTGCAGAACGCGCTCCGGCACCCCAGAAAGATAAACTACAACCTCGTCGACGCCCAGCAGGCGCGAAGAGTACTGGACAGGCTGGTGGGCTATAAACTCTCGCCCCTTCTCAACAACCGCATTCAGAACGGACTGTCTGCGGGCAGGGTACAGTCTGTGGCACTCCGCCTCATCGTCGACAGGGAGCGCGAAATTAAGGCGTTCGTGCCCGAAGAGTACTGGAACCTCGTTGCCATGCTTCGCGACGAGGAGGGCAGGTATGCCCCGTTCAAGGCGGTCTGCCAGTTAAAAAAGAGCGGCAAGAGCATAGGCAAAGAGCAGGCGGAGGAGGCCGAAGCCAAGGTCAAGGCGGCGGGCTTTACCATAACCAAGGTAAAGAGCGGCGTTTCCAAACAGCACGCGCCCGCACCCTTCACGACCTCCTCTCTTCAGCAGGACGCCTCAAATAAATACGGCATGTCCTCGCCCGAAACCATGCTCGTCGCGCAGCACCTGTACGAGGGCATGGACGTCGGCGGCGACCACATCGCGCTAATAACCTATATAAGGACGGACTCCGTCCGCGTCTCCGAAGAGGCGCAGGCAAACGCGCTCGAATTCATAAAAAAGACCTACGGCGAAAATTACGCGCCCGCAAAGCCCAACAGGTATGCCACGAAGAAGGGCGCGCAGGACGCGCACGAGGCTATACGCCCCATAAATCTTTCGATTACCCCCGAGAGCGTGAAGCACTCTCTCGATAAAAAACACTATAATATCTATAAACTCGTCTACGACAGGTTCATCGCCTCGCAGATGGCTGAGGCGCAGTACAACACCATGCAGATAGAGGCGACGAGCGCGGGCTACGTGTTCAAAGCCAGCGGCAAATCGCTGTTGTTTGCGGGATATACCGCGGCCTATCAGGATTCCGCACCCAAGGAAAAGGACGAGGGCGACGAGGAGGCGGCAAAACTTCTGCCTCCCCTCAAGGAGGGCGACAGACCCGTTTTAACCGATTTTTCAAAGGAACAGAAGTTCACCCGCCCGCCTTTAAGGTACACCGACGCGTCGCTCGTCAAGGCGATGGAGGAAAAGGGTATTGGCCGTCCCTCGACCTACGCGAGCATAATATCGGTGCTCACGCGCAGGCACTACGTCGAAAAGGACGGCAAGTATATGGTGCCCACCGAGGTTGCCTATAAGATAACCGACATGCTCGTGCACTACTTCGACGACATCATGGACGTCGGCTTCACCGCGAGAATGGAGGACGACCTCGATAAGATTGAAGAGGGCGGCACCGACTGGCACAAGATAATAGCCGATTTCTATCCCGGGTTTGCCGAAAAGCTCAAAACGGCGTCTACCGACGGCGACGAGCTCACCGACATAAAGTGCGAAAAGTGCGGCCACCCCATGATAAGGCGCGTGGGCAAATACGGCAAATACCTCGCCTGCTCCAACTATCCCGCCTGCTCCAACATAATAAGCGAATCAGAGCAGGAGGTCTCCTCCGTGCGCTGCCCCAAGTGCGGCGCCAACATGGTGGTAAAGAGCGGCAAATACGGCAAATTCCTCGCCTGCCCCAACTATCCCGAATGTTCGTCCATTCTCCCCATGGACGCAAAGATATCGGAGGAGAAGTGCAAAGAGTGCGGCGGCGAAATGCTCATAAAAAAGGGGCGCTACGGGCAGTATCTTGAGTGTGCCAAATGCGGCGCAAAGCGCCCGCTCGGCGGCGAAGGTTCTGCGCGCGAGGGCGAAAAACACGAGGGTATATGCCCCGAATGCGGCAAGCCCATGCGCAGAATGCGCTCCAAAAACGGCAAGATATATTACGGCTGCACGGGCTATCCCGAGTGCAAATTTTTAAGCTGGGACGTCCCCACGGGCGAAAAGTGCCCCAAGTGCGGCAAGGGTTACCTCGTTAAAAAGGGCAAGGAGATAAGGTGCTCCGAAAAGTCGTGCGACTATTCGGCGCCCGCGCCCGAGGAAAAGCAGGAAAACAGAGAAGAGAAGCAGGAAAACGGCGATGGCGCGCAGGGTTAAAGTCGTCGGCGCGGGGCTTGCGGGCTGCGAAGCGGCGTGGAGGCTCGCGGAAGAGGGACTTAAAGTCGAACTCTCCGACATAAAGCCGAAGTCGTTCACGCCCGCGCACGAAAGTTGCGATTTTGCCGAGCTTGTGTGCTCGAATTCGCTCAAAAGCAACGATATATACGGCAACGCATGCGGACTTTTAAAGGAAGAGATGCGCATTCTGGGCTCGCTCACGATGGAGGCGGCGGCACGTTCCGCCGTACCTGCGGGCGGCGCGCTTGCGGTCAACCGCGAAGAGTTTGCGGCGTATATCACTAAAAAAATAAAGTCGCACCCCAACATAGAGGTCGTGTGCGAAGAGGCGGAAAGTATTCCGCCGGAGCCCTGTATAATCGCCACCGGCCCGCTCACCGCGGGCAGACTCGCGGAGGACATATCGCAAAAGCTGGGCGGCGGACTGCATTTTTACGACGCGTCCGCGCCGATTGTTTCGGCTGGCAGCATAGATTATTCCCGCGCTTTCGTCGGCGGGCGCTACGGTAAGGGGGACGACTACCTCAACTGCCCTATGAACAGGGAGGAATACGGCGCGTTCTATTCTGCGCTCGTATCCGCCGAGCGCGCACAGCTCCACTCTTTTGAAAAGAGAGAGATTTTCGAGGGGTGCATGCCGCTTGAAATAATGGCGGCTCGCGGGGAGGACACGCTCCGCTTCGGCCCGTTCAAACCCGTGGGACTGCGCGATAAGGAGGGCAACGCCTACTACGCCGTGCTCCAGCTCAGGAAGGAGAATCTCGAAGGCTCGGCGTACAATCTCGTCGGCTGCCAGACAAATTTAAAGTTCGGCGAGCAGAAGCGCGTTTTTTCGCTCATACCCGCGCTTAAAAATGCCGAATTTCTGCGCTACGGCGTTATGCACAGGAACTCGTATCTCAATTCCCCCGAAGTTCTCTCCGCCGATTTTTCGTTAAAGGCGGGCGGCGACGTGTTCTTCGCGGGGCAGATTACGGGCGTGGAGGGGTACGTCGAATCGGCGGCGAGCGGCATACTCGCGGCAATTCACCTCTCGCGCAGATTACAGGGAAAAGAGGCGGCTCTGCCGCCCGAACATACGGTGTGCGGCGCGCTGTCGCGCTATATTGCCGCACCTAACGCAAATTTTCAGCCGATGAACGCCAATTTCGGGCTCCTGGGCGCCGCCGCAACGGGCATACGCGACAAAAAGGAGCGCTATAAACACCTCGCCGAAAGGGCGCTCGGCCAAATAAGGGAGTATAAAGAATTATTATGTCAGTAGAATTTCATGCGACGACCATCTGCGCCGTAAAAAAGGACGGCGTAACCGCCATCGCGGGCGACGGTCAGGTGACGATGGGCGAAAGCGTCATATTCAAAAACAGCGCCACCAAGGTGCGCAGGATATACGGCGGCAAGGTTGTTCTGGGCTTTGCGGGCTCCGTGTCAGACGCATTTTCGCTGAGCGAAAAGTTCGAGGGCATGCTCAACAAATTTTCGGGCAACCTCATGCGCTCCGCCGTGGAGCTTGCCGAACTCTGGCGCTCGGACAAGATGGTGCGCAAGCTCGAAGCGCTCATGATTGTCGCCGATAAAGACACTATGCTCATAGTTTCGGGCACGGGCGAAGTTATCGAGCCCGACGGCGGCGTATGCGCCATAGGCAGCGGCGGCAACTATGCCCTCGCGGCGGCGCGCGCCCTCATTCAGAATACAGATTATTCCGCACCCGAAATCGCTACCAAGGCACTCAAGATTGCCAGCGAGATTTGTGTGTTTACTAACGATAATATAAAATGCGAGACGGTTTAACGGACGACGTAGTTAGTCCGTTAAACCTCGTATAAGCGGCGCAATACTGTGTCGTGTTTACGGGTGTGTTCGGTCATGTACGCCTTTGTACACTCCCTCACACCTTCCGCACACTTCTTGTCTTGCTTGCTTCTCCGAGGTTAGTAATTACCTTTTATAACAAGGTGGAATTTTAATAGGTGAACGAAAATGGATTTATCACCCAAACAGATTGTTAACGAATTAAATAAGTATATAATCGGGCAGGACGAGGCCAAAAAGGCCGTCGCCATCGCCCTTCGCAACCGTTACAGGCGTTCAAAACTCACGCCCGAACTCATGGACGAAATCACGCCGAAAAATATCATTTTAAAGGGCCCCACGGGCGTGGGTAAAACGGAGATTGCAAGGCGCCTTGCAAAGCTCGTAAAGGCGCCCTTCTTAAAGGTCGAGGCGACAAAATATACCGAGGTCGGCTACGTCGGCAGGGACGTCGAATCTATGGTGCGCGACCTTGCCGAATGCGCCATACGCCTCGTGCGCGAGGAAAAGACGGCGGAGGTAGAATACAAGGCTCGTGCCGTTGCCGAACGCAAGGTTGCCAAAGTGCTTGCCGAAAACAATAAGGCAGACCGCGGCGAAATGTCGAAGGAGCTCTTCGAGCAGAACTTCGTCGACGCCATTCACGAGGGCAAGTACGACCACGCCGTGATAGAGATTGACGTGGCCGACCAGCCCAAGCCGCTCGAACTTTCGCCCGGCAGCGGCGCGGCGATAGATTTGGGCTCTATCTTCGGCGGAATGGGTCTGCCCGGAAAGAGAAAGCGCCGCAAACTCACCGTGCGAGAGGCTGTCAACCTTCTCATGGCAGAGGAGGCGGACAAGCTTATCGATAACGACGCGGTAAACGCCGAGGCTATACGCCGCGCCGAAAACGACGGCATAATCTTCATCGACGAGATAGACAAGATTGCCGGCAAGGGTAACTCCTCGGGCGCCGACGTCTCGCGCGAGGGTGTGCAGAGGGATATTCTGCCCATCGTAGAGGGGTGCACCGTTATGACAAAGTACGGGCCCGTCAAAACCGACTATATCCTCTTTATCGCCGCGGGCGCGTTCCACGTTTCGAAGGTGGAAGATTTGATTCCCGAGCTTCAGGGCAGGTTCCCCGTTCAGGTGGAGCTTTCCTCGCTCACCAAACAGGACTTTATCGACATTCTCACCCAGCCCGAAAACGCAATAACCAGGCAGTATTCGGTGCTCCTCGCCGTCGACAACATAGATTTGCACTTCACGCCCGACGCGATTGAAAAGATAGCCGAAATCGCCGTCGACATCAACTCCACTTCCGAGGATATCGGCGCAAGGCGCCTGCACACCGTTATGGAGTATCTTCTGGAAGATATCTCCTTCAACGCGGGCGGCGGCGACTATCCCGTAATCCCCGTGGAGATAAACGCGAAGTACGTGGAAGAGCATCTGGATAAGATTATCAAAAACCGCGACCTTAAAAAATACGTACTTTAAGGCTCACAGATTTTACGGCTGGTGACGCCGTAAAATCTTCGTGAGTTTGAGGAGCTCCGCTCCTCTTCGCGCGACCATTCAGAGCCCACAATTATATAGTCGCGCGAATTCACCTCAGGTGAGCCCTTGCCTCCCTTAACACTTTGTTTTAAGGGAGGTGGCACGCGAAGCGTGACGGAGGGATTTTCGCGACAAATTGTGTCGCGCTAACGCAGGACGAATGAGCCATTTCATAGCACAATGGACATCCATTGTGCGTGGCAAAATGAGATGAGCAAACGCATATGTCAAAGCGTTTGCGGTGACAGAGCCGCCATACCATTACTTTAACGGCGGCGAGACGCCCTGCTTGCGCACGTTATTTATTTTAAAATTTAACACGTCGCAAGGCGGGTTTCCCGCCGCAGCAGGCCTCGATTTGCTGCGGCAGCAGGCTCGCTGGAGGTGAATGGCGGCATTTCTATAATATGTGGGCACTTAAATATGCCGCCAGAGGAACTTAGTTCCTCAAAATCACGGAATTTTTCGGGCGCGGCCCGAACGAAAAATTCGTGAGGAGGATTTATTATGATTAATATTCCCAAAGGGACAAAGGACGTTTTGCCGCAGGATAGCTATAAGTGGCAATACATAGAGAGCGTGGCGCGCAAAGTCGCAAAAGACTATAACTTAAAGGAAATACGCACGCCCGTATTTGAACACACCGAGCTCTTCCAGCGCGGCGTGGGCGACACTACCGACATTGTAAACAAGGAGATGTATACCTTTAAGGACAAGGGCGACCGCTCTATAACGCTCAAGCCGGAAGGCACTGCGGGCGTTGCGCGCTCCTTTATAGAAAACGGTCTTTCCAACAGCCCCCTGCCCGTTAAAATGTACTACGTCATTCCCGCATTCCGCTACGAACGCCCCCAGGCGGGCAGGCTGCGCGAATTCCATCAGTTCGGCATAGAGGTGTACGGCTCCGCTTCGCCCGATACCGACGCGGAGGTCATTTCGGCGGCGGCTCTCTTTTTAGACAGGCTGGGCATAAAGAACGTCCGTCTCAACATAAATTCAATCGGCTGCAAGGAGTGCCGCACCCGCTACAACGCGCAGCTTCGCGCATACCTTCTGCCACACCTCGACGAAATGTGCGAAACCTGCCGCAGCCGCTTCGATAAAAATCCGCTCAGAATTCTCGACTGCAAGGAGGAGAAGTGCAAGGCTATTACGCTCGATGCGCCGAGGATAGTCGACTTTCTCTGCGACGAGTGCGCCGAACACTTCAAAAAGGTGCAGGAATATCTCGGTTGCGCGGGCATAGAGTACAGCGTAGACCCCAATATAGTGCGCGGGCTCGACTACTACACCCGCACGGTGTTCGAGTTCGTTTCGGGCGATATAGGCGCGCAGAGCACGGTGTGCGGCGGCGGCAGATACGACGGGCTGATTGAAGAGCTCGGCGGAAACTATACACCCGCCGTGGGCTTTGCGGTAGGTCTTGAAAGGTTGCTTTTGCTCATGGAAAACACGGGCGTCGGCTTCCCCGAGGACGAGGGCCCCGACGTGTTCTTTGCGGGCATGGATGACGACAGCCGCAAGGCAGCTTTCTCGTTCGCGCAGAAGGTGAGGGAAAGCGGCTGCTCCGCCGAGTGCGACCACATGGGCAGGTCGGTAAAGGCGCAGTTCAAATATGCAGATAAAATTCACGCGAAATACGTTGTAACGCTCGGCGGAAGCGAGCTTGAAAGCGGCGCTTGCAGGGCAAAGCGCATGTCGGACGGCAGCGTATACGAGCTTAAATTTGAGGACATTCCCGAATTTTTCAAAAAATTAAAAGAGCAGTAATTGCGGCATATATGCGGGGCAATTTGCTTTGTTTTAACTTTTTTGTAAAATATGCGTTTATTTTGCGCACAATAGTTTTATATAAAATTAAGCAAATTTACGAACAGGACGGATTAATTTATGAAAAAGATAAACCAGCAGCAGTTCAACGAACTTATATCGGGTTCCAAGCCCGTAGTGTGCGATTTCTTCGCAACGTGGTGCGGCCCCTGCAAAATGCTTGCGCCCGTGCTTGAAAAGGTTTCGCAGGACTATGCCGACAAGGCTGAATTTGTTAAGGTCGACGTGGACGAGGCTCCCGCGCTCTCCGCACAATACGGCATAATGAGCATACCCTTCGTTGCCGTATTCAAGGACGGCGACATTGCGGCAAAGTCGGTCGGCTTTATGCCGGAGGGCGAGGTCAGGCAGTTCCTCGACGAAAATCTTTGATGGTTTAAAGACTGAAAATAATTTTTGCATAAATGCGGTGCGCGGCTTATTTTAAGCCGCGCACAGCATTTTTTTACTATATATTCCGAAAAAACGTGCATAAGCAGAATCAACTTCCTATATGTCCGTCATTTCGACTAAGTGAGCAACGCGAACGCATGGAGAAATCTTGTTCTGAAGGGGTATTTCCGGGATTTCTCCGCTCGCTATCGCTCGGTCGAAATGACAGATAATTGAGCGTATAGACCTTCGGGAACGCATTTTTTTTGTTTTGTCTATTTACAAAAACGCGCGCGTGCGCTATACTGTAAGAGAATAAAACGCGCGGAGCTTCCGCGCACGGAGATAGTATGCAGTTTGAATTTTTCGTGCCCACGCGCATAATTTTCGGCGAGGATTCGCTCTCCGAACTTTCATCGCGCAAAATGCCGGGCAAAAAGGCGCTTCTGGTGACTTCTTGCGGCAGGTCAGCCAAAGCAAGCGGAGCGTTCGACAGGGTATATTCGGCACTCAATTCGGTCGGCGAGCCTCCCGCAGTGTATCCGTGCATAGGCGCAAATCCCACGCTTGACTCGGTGAACGAGGGCGCCAAACTTGCAAGGAAGGAGGGGTGCGACTTCGTCGTCGCGCTCGGCGGCGGTTCGGTTATGGACGCTTCCAAGGCGATAGCCCTCACCGCGCCCAACGGCAAAAACTACTGGGATTTTGTCGCGGCGGGCACGGGCGGCGGCAAACCCGTCGAAAACGCGCCCCTGCCTCTCGTTGCCGTAACCACGACCGCGGGCACGGGCTCCGAGGCGGACGCTACCGCAGTCGTGACTAATATGCAGACGGGCGAAAAGATAGGGTTCGTGCACCCCGGAATGTTCCCCGTGTTATCGGTGACGGACAGTTCTTTAACGCTCGGCGTGCCGCCCTCGCTCACGGCGTATCAGGGGTTCGACGCGCTCTTCCACGCCACGGAGTGCTATGTCTCCAACAAGGCGAACAAGATGAGCGATATGCTCGCCATAACTTCCGTTTCTTACTGCGCGAAATATCTCGCCCGCGCCGTGAACGACGGCTCCGACGGGGAGGCACGCGACGGAATGTCGTTTGCAAATATGCTCTCGGGAATGGTGATGACGCTTTCGGGCTGCACATCGAAGCACGGCATGGAACACGCGATGAGCGCGCTCAGTCCGCGCCTTGCGCACGGGGCGGGGCTTATAATGCTCGCACCGTCGTATTACGAACATATGCTTTCCGTGCACGCCTGCGACGAAAGGTTCATTTCTCTTGCGCGGGCGATGGGCTGCGGCGGGGCAGGCAGTCCTCACGACTTCGTCGACGCCCTTAAAAAACTGATGCGCGAGTGCGGGGTGGAGGGGCTGAAAATGTCGGACTACGGCATACAGCCGAAAGATTTCACCGCCATGGCGGAAAACGCCATGACTTCCATGAAGCGCGTGTTCTCGAACGACCGCGTTCCCCTTACAAAGGACGACGTTATAGCCATTTACTCGCGCGCATACAGATAAGCGCCCGCCGCGGGCGGCGCTTTCACAGCGATTCTTTATTAAAATAAAGCGTCGGCCAAAAAGTTGGGTAAATATTATTGTAAAACGCCGTAAAGTATGCTAAAATAAATATTGAACTAAATTTATTACGGAGCGATAAATATGATAGATATCTCTTTGATTGAAAAAACCGACCCCGAAGTGGCAGAGGCGATGAGGCTCGAACTTTCCCGCCAGCAGGGCAATATCGAGCTGATTGCAAGCGAAAACTTTGTTTCCCCCGCGGTAATGGCGGCGGCGGGCAGCCACCTAACCAACAAGTATGCCGAGGGCTATCCCGGACACCGCTACTACGGCGGCTGCCAGTTCGTGGATATCGCCGAAAACCTCGCGCGCGACAGGCTCAAAGAGATATTCGGCTGCGAGTACTGCAACGTTCAGCCGCACAGCGGCGCCCAGGCAAACCTTGCGGTGTTCTTTGCCGTGCTTCAGCCCGGCGATACCGTTATGGGCATGAACCTTGCCCACGGCGGACACCTCTCGCACGGCTCGCCCGTAAACATTTCGGGCAAGTACTTCAATATCGTGCCCTACGGCGTAAGACCCGAGGACGAGCGCATCGACTACGACGAGATGGAGCGCATCGCCCTCGAATGCAAGCCCAAAATGATAGTGTCCGGCGCGAGCGCCTATCCCCGCGTGATAGATTTCAAGCGTATCCGCGAAATATGCGACAAAGTCGGCGCGTATATGATGGTGGATATCGCCCACATTGCAGGTCTCGTTGCGGCGGGACTTCACCCTTCGCCCGTGCCCTATGCCGACTTCGTTACGACGACCACGCACAAAACGCTGCGCGGACCCCGCGGCGGCGCCATAATGTGCAAGGAAGAGTACGGCAAGGCGATAGATAAAGCCGTGTTCCCCGGCATACAGGGCGGCCCCCTTATGCACATAATCGCGGCAAAGGCGGTTGCCTTCAAGGAGGCGCTCACCCCCGAATTCAGGCAGTACCAGGCCCAGATTGTAAAGAACGCGGCGGCTATGGCCGACGAGTTTGATAAACTCGGCATAAAGATGGTTTCGGGCGGCACGGATAACCACCTCATTCTTTTAAACCTCACCGACAAGGGTCTTACGGGCAAGGAGCTCGAAAAGATGCTCGACGAGGTACACATCACCGTAAACAAAAACGCCATTCCCTTCGACACGCAGAAGCCCTTCGTAACCTCGGGCATCCGCATCGGCACGCCCGCAATGACTTCGCGCGGAATGAAGGAAGAGGAGGCGCGCACGGTAGCCCGCCTCATCGCAAAGATAATAGAGGAAAAGGAAGGGGCGTTCGGGTACGTAAAGGCAGAGGTTGCAAAACTCTGCGCGGCGTTCCCTCTCTATGCAAACGACGTAAAATAAGCCGTTTTCAAATTTTCGCGACCTGCGAATCGTATAATGCGAACCGTATAGTTAAATAAAAAAACAGCTTTTGCAATTTAGCAAAAGCTGTTTTTTTAAGTCAGTAGTAAATGTACGAGGCAACTCCCGCAATAAACACGATGCCCCATATCAGCAGCACCAGCGCGGCCTCGACTATCACGCCTATCAGCGCGCCCTTGCCGCAAGATTTAGCGCGGAGAGGCATTGTGTCGTGCCATACGAGATAGAGTATGAGTCCCACCACGGGGAAAAAGAAGCACAGCACGGAAAAGCCCGTGCTCGGCGCGTCGTTTTCGGCGGGCGCGGGCGTGCGGCTCTGCTGTCTGTAAAAGTTATCGGTGGGGCAACCGCAATGCGGGCATACCACGGCGTTGTCGTCGAGCCGGTTGCCGCAGTTCTTGCAAAACATTTTTCATATCCTCCTTAAAAATTCTTATCCGCAGGTATTAATATACTCAACGTATATATTCATTATACCATCTGCCCGTTTGCCCGTCAATAAGTTTTCAAAATTTCGGGCGAGCGCAAATGAGAAAAATTTTACCCTGCGCGCGCAAAAAACTGCGGCCGTTTTTTGCGTTGTTTCAGGCATATATGCGGGGCAATTAAAAATGCGGGCGGCAAATTTTGCCGCCCGCATTTTTAATTTAAAATAAAATTGTTTAAAGTACGGCTGCCGCAATAAGAACGTATATCCATACCGCGGCAGTGATTACAAGGCCGAGTATCGAAAATACCAGCCCCGTGATTGCCATTTTGCGGCCTTTTTTTAAAGTTTGCGCTTTTACAATTCCGAGCGTGCTGAAAATAATGCCGAGGATGGGCAGAAATATGAATACTATGCTGCTGCTTATCACCGCTATGCTCACGATAAACCCTGCAATGCCGAGCAGTGAACCGGCTATCGCAAAGCCGTTTACAGTGCTTTCTTTCTTTTCGGGCTTTTTCGGTTGTGCGTTTTCTGTCGGGGTGCCGCAGTGAGGGCATTTCACAGCCTTGTCGTATATTTTACGGCCGCACTTTTTGCAAATCATATCAAATCTCCGTTGTCTGTTCTTCGGAATATATCTGTGTGCAATATCTGCATAATTATAACACTTTGCAAATATTCAAGTCAATGATTTAACGGTAAGGGCGGCGGCAAAAAGCTGCCGCCGCCCCGTTTTATGTATTTTTTGTGCACAATGTAAATAAACGCATGGGTATTATTCGGCGATGAACAGCACGCCGAGCGTGTTTTTGCCGCAGTGCCCCGTAACCACGCCGCCTGCAACCGTTTCTAAAATTTCGTCGAACGTAAACAGGTTTTCAACCATTCCGCGCACCATGTCGACGACTTCCTTTTCGCAACTGCTGTGCGTTATAAAACAGCGCGTTTTGTCGTAGTGCGGGTATTCCGCCACGAGGTCGCTGATGTAGTTTTTAAGGCAGCGCGTAAGCCCGCCCATATATTTTTTGGAGGCGTATAGCTGCCCCTCGTTCATCTCTATCATGGGGTGGAGTTTTAAAACCTTTGCTCCCATCAGTGCGGCGAGCGAGCACCTGCCGCCCTTGTGCAGATATTCGAGCGAGTCGGGCACGAAGGAGGTGTTTACCTTCGGGCGGAGCGCCTCTACCGCAGATACAATCTCGTCGGGCGTCTTTCCTTCGGCGGCGAGGTCGCACGCCTTTAAAACGAGCAGCCCCTGTCCCGTGGAGAGGGCTAAACTGTCGACGACTTTAACTTTCCCGCCGAAGCGCTTTGCCGCCTCGGTTGCGTTGCGGTGGGTGACCGAAGCCTTTGAGGAGATGTTGAAGTGAATGAGCGCGTCGTATCCGTCCAAAAATTTTTCAAACTGTTCGGCGTACGATTCCTCTGTGCACGCAGCAGTTTTGGGCAGAGTGCCCGTTTGGGCAACGTAGTCGAAAATCTGCTGCGGCGTGACGTCTATGCCGTCGTAGTATATCTTGTCGCCGAGGATTACCGAGAGGGGGACGATGCCGATGTTGTACCTTTTAACCAGTTCTTCGCCGAGGTCGCAGGTCGAATCGGAAGTTATTTTGATTTTCATAATTTTCCTCCTGTAAGGGCATAAAAAAGCAGTAAAAAGGCGCTTGTTGTGCCGCTGTTTTTATGATAACATAAATTTTTTTAAATTTCAACAGTTGACTTTATTTTATGCTTATTTATTTAAATTTTAGTGCCGCTGTATAAATTTTTCATAAATTTTGTCACGCGCGCGAGGATGAATTTTATAATTAAGCTTATAGTATAAGCTTAATTTTTAACTATTGACATCTGAATTTTTTCTGCTATACTTGCCTTAACGTGGGGCTGTGTGGGTCTTGTCTCTGAATCCGGCAGAGCGCAGGCCTCGCCCCGAATATCTATGATAAGGAGAAAATAATGAGAAACACAAAAGCAAGTAAGCTGAAATGGCTCAGCCTTTTGCTGGCGGTTGTCTTCTCGCTGTCGGTGTTTGCGGCGTGCACGCCCGACGACCCGAGCGGCGGCGGTGAAAATCCTCCTCCCGCAGACGAGCAGGATAGCTACTACACCGTAACCTTCCTCGACGAAGACAATACGACGAGCCTGAGAAAGCAGACGGTAAAACCAGGCGACAACGCGTTCGACTGGACGCCCGAAAAATCGGGCAAGGACTTTGCTGGCTGGTATTCCGACAGCGCCCGCACGAAAGTGTTCAGCTTCGGCACGGCGATAACCGCCGATACGAGCCTGTATGCCAAGTTTACCGACAAAGTGCCCGGTGAACCTACGCCCGAAGAACTTCAGTTCCCCGTAACGCTTGCAAAAGACGGACTTTCTTTCACATACGGCTGGGAGGGCGAGGAGACCACCGTCGAGATAAACGAAAAGAACATCTATATCGACGGCAGCCTCTCCGACGAACAGATAGAGGGCTACGACAACGTTTATAATTCCTTCAAGCAGGCGATGAGCCACCTCGTCGACGGCACTGCGGACGAACCCATGAACGTTTGGATTGCGCCCTGGGTTTATTGGATTCACAATCCCAATTCTACGAGCACTTCCGAAGCTTACGGCATGTATATAACGTGCGAGAACCTGCACATCACAGGCCTTACCGACGACCCTTACAATGTAGTAATAGCCGGCAATTACGGACATAACGAAGGGTACGACGGCGGCAACTGGACGATGTTCAGCGTAAGCGGCGACGGACTCACTTTAAAGAACGTAACGTTCGGCGACTACTGCAACGTAGACCTCGTTTATCCTCTCAATCCCGATTTGAACGTGGAAAAGAGGACGGATAACATTACGCAGGGCCAGATAGCCTCATACAGGGGCGACAAGCTCTATGCCGAAAACTGCAACTTTATAAGCCGACTCAACATGATGCCCTTCAACAACAGCGGACGCGCGCTTTACGTCGACTGCCATATGGAGAGCACCGACGACTCGCTCAACGGTTCCTCAAAGGCCGTTTACGTCGGCTGCGACTTCGAGTTCTACGGCACGAAGCCGTGGGGCGGTTCGAGCGGCGTTACCCTTTTGGACTGCACGATGACTTCCTGCAACTATAACGTAAGGGATTCCGTTTCGCAGTATCTGAGCAAGGGCGCGGGGCGCTTCACCGTGATAGACAGCGAATTCATAAGCGATTACGACGTTCCCGTAACCTTCGGCTGGTCGGACGTTATAGGCGATTCCTTCCGCAGCTATTATTCCAACGTTACGCACAACGGCGTTCAGATTACCATGGACGACGGCGGCAAGAGACCCGACGCCAGCGTCGACATCACGGGCACCGGGATGCTCAAGGGCTATAAGCTCGTCGACGACGACGGCACGGTAATATACAATGTTTACAACCTGCTCCGCGGCACCGACGATTGGGACCCCTTCGGACAGAAAGAGACTGTAACAAAACTCGGCGCGACCGATGTCGCAACGGGTATGTCGGCTTCCATCTCCGAAGGTTCTTCGACGATAGAGGCGGGCGCAAGCACGGCTACTCTCACCTATGAGCTCTCCGGGCCGCAGAGTACCGATTATACCTCCAAGGCAAAAGTTACGTGGAGCGTTGAGCCCGAAGACGAAAAGTATGTAAAGCTCACTCCTTCCGCAGACGGCAAGACCTGCCTCGTTGAATCGCTGAACGATTCCGACGAGATTCCCACCGTCGTTGTAACGGCAAAAGACGAATCCGGTCTCGAGGGCGCCGTTGCCCTCCAGGTAAGGGCTTCCGTCCTTCCCGTACCCGAATTCTCGTCGACCCCCAAAATCACGCAGAATTCCGACGGCACCGCACAGGTTGACTATGAGCTTGAGGGCGGACATGCCGACAACTCCCAGATAATCTGGTCGGTATGCGACGACGCGAACGGCACGAACGCAATACAGATTGCCGTAGGCCGCACGAGCGAACCGCTCAAAAAGATTACCCTCGACCAGGCTTATGTAGGCAAGTACCTTCAGGTTTCCGTTTTAAGGAAAATCGTGCGTTCCGACTATGCGGAAGAGGCCGATGTATTTACGAGCACCACGCCCGTAGCGCAGGAGGGAATAACCGCGCAGAGCACGCTGACCACCGATTTCTCGACGTTCTCCACGGCTCCCCAGACTTCCGTAATCAAGGGTATGTGGACGGTGGATTCGTATTGCCCCGCAGATACGCAGGAAGGTTATATTCCTCTCGACGGCACTGAAGTGAGCGACAAGTATTCCTCCAAGGTAGCCGGCAAGTGGACTCCCGGACATATCGATAACACCAGAGATGCGTGGTCGTACGGCACGGGCGCCAAGGTAGGCTATAACGGCTACTCGGGCATAATGAACACTCAGCGCGGCGCGAGAATCATGTATACTCCGCTTGAGAGCGGTTCCAAGGATATGGACGTAACGCTTATGGTTGCGCCCGGCAAAGAGGCTTCGCAGGGCTTCGGTTCCGACTACCAGTATATGGACATAATGGTTCAGTTCGATACGCAAACCCTCACCGGTTACGGCCTCAGGATTTACCGCAAGAGCGGCAACAGCTGCGAATTCGTCCTTATGGAGCACAAAGACGGCAAGAGCAAGGAGCTCTGCACGCCCGTTGAATCTTCGGCATACCTCACCGAATGCACCATACACGTATGGACTGAAAACGGCAAGCTCAACGCGCACGTCGAAAGCAGCCAGATTTCCGACGATAAGGTAGACCTTTCCGTTGAAATGGACAAGACTTATACCTACGGCGGCTTCTGCCTGATAAGCACGGGCACCACGGGCGACAACTCGATGTATCTCTGCGACCTTTCCATCGAATGGAAAAATTAAATGCTTATGCGGCATAGTATGCCATGAGCATTAACATAGCGCTTGCTCCGCGGGGGTGTGCACGCTCCCGCGGAGTTTTTTATAATAAAGTAGTGCGGCACGCAAAACGTGCCGCACTATGCTTTATTTATTCAATTTTTAAGCTGTGGCAAGCGCTCTTACCTGATTGCGTTTTCCTTTGGCGCGCGGTAGGTAAAGGGAATAACCTGCCTCTTTTTCGCCGCCCACGCAAGCAGGCGGAAGTAGAGGTATAAAACAATTAAAAACGGGTACAGGTAAAAATACGGCACGGGGATAAGCTCGTATAACAGGTCGAATATTATTATTCCCTCGGTGTTGAATACGAACGAAAAACTGTTCTCCGCCGTAATCACCCCGTTTTCAATCAGCAGCCAGCTTACGCCCGCAACTATCGTGAAATACGCAAATACGCACCCGAGCACGGGCAAGACGTATTTTTTTTGCGGCTTTAACCTGCGCGCCGCCATCATGAACAGCGGCAGAGCCACCGCAAACACGTGGTTGAGCCACGAGTTTAAAACGGTTGCGCTGTACCACTCTAAATCCGCCCACGAGGAGGCGGGGGAGAGGAAGGTGGTGATTGCGCTCACCATCGAAAACATGCACGAATATTGCCGCGCGAGTTCAAATTTGGGTATCAGCATCAGGGGGAGCAGAATAAAGTTGAAGTTGCACACCTGCAACATTTCCATTGCAAGGGTGCCGGGCGTAAACGCGCCGCCAAACTTCATGCCCATTCCGTAGCGGAAAAATATTCCGCCGCTGCATAAAACGGCAAGCGGTTAGCTGAAAATTTATGGCAAAAATTAATAAAAAAATATAATAACTGCGGTAAATTATCAGTATAAATGACAGTACCTGTCGGTCGGGAAGCAAAAAGTTTTATATAGCTATGCGATGTAGTTGACAGCGGCGTTATTGCGTTATATAATTATTCACAGAATAAATATGCCGAAACGCGGTAGCACGAATTCAGTTCGGGCATTGAGCCGCGTTACGACAGCTTTTGCCTCACGGAAAAAGATTTTGCCGCAGGAAATCCCCCCGTCACGCTTTGCGTGACACCCCCCCCTTTAGGCAAGGGAGGCAAGACGATTTTTCGTGAACATAAAATTTTAAAGTAAGTTCTTTGGGGCGGGGTGCAATTCCCGAGTAAATCACTGATTTTGCCCGTTTTTGAGCCAAAAATGCTCAAAAACGGGCTTTTTTATGCCATTTTTTATGAACTCAAATTTTGACTTTTGCAATTTTTGGGGCATATTTCGGGGCATAAAATTCAGTAATTTAGCTTCTGCGCCTCGGCATATAGGTATTCGTCCGACAGGTCTGTGTAAGCCTTTGCAAGCGCGCCCGCAGAGTGTCCCATGAACTCGTCCCTAGCGGCGTCGGCAACTCCGCACTCGCGGCATCTCGTGTAAAAGGTAGTGCGCAAATCGTACAGCTTGTGCCCCTTAACGTGCCTGTTCATGTGCGTTCGCATACTCTCCACATAGGGAAAGTTTAGTTCGCTCACGCCTTCAAGGTATGGCTTTAACATCGGCGAAATTGCAATGCGCTTGTACTCAACTTTCTTGGTCTTGCGCTTGCTGTTTACGGCAATTATAAAGTTGCCCTCAATGCGCGCCGTCTTGTACTCGTTGGGGCGCATCCCTGTGTACAGAGCTACGGCAAAGGGGATGAGGTAGTTTGTTCCTTTCAAACCTTCAAGCAACGCTCTTTCTTCATCCTTTGTAAGCGCCTTGCCGTGTTCGCGCTCGTGCTGGGTGTGCACGACGGTCGTAATGGGGTTACGCTCTACAATGTTGTGCGCTATCGCCATTTTGAAGATTTGGTTTAAAAGTGAATGAACTTCGTCCGCCGTCTTGCCCATACCCTGTTCGGTGTACTTGTCAAGCAGTTTCTGGCACTGCCCCGTCGTAATGTTTTTGATTGGCACATCTTTAAAGTGCGGGGCAATATGCTTGTTGTACCTACCCAAGTCACTCTTATAGGTTTCGGGCGACACCTTTTTCTTCTTGAAGTTTTCAAAGTAGTACATTGCAAACTTGTTGAAGGTGGTGGGGACTTTTTGCTGTTCGTCCTGCCTGTCGGCGTTTTTGAGCGCGTCGATAAACTTTTCCTTGGCTTTTTCAAAATCGTTGCTCGAAACGGAAATATTGTAGCCGTTCCTTCGATAGCGGATTTCGTAGTTTACCGTCTTTTTGCCGCTCTTGCGCCTGCGGCATCTCACAAGCCTGTCGTTTAAAATAAATTGTTTTCTGAATTGTATCGGCATCTTTGATAATTCCTTTTTAGTGAATTTCAAAAAGACCGAACTATCATTGTCGGAATTATTTTCTTCACCGATCAGTTTTTTAAGCGTTTCCGTAGTAATACTGTCAGCCGCCATATTCAGCGAAAGCTGAAGTATTCTGTCGCGCTTGCCGCTGTCGGGAATGTCCTTTAAGAGTCGCAAAAGCTCCTCTAAGTTGTTGTAGTTCATATCCGTGGTAACGGATGACAGATAAACTCAGCTTATCTGCCGCCCGCGATTGTGCGGATACGATATTCTCTTTCCTGATGGTTACAATATTCTCTCACCAGTACCACAATTTTTCCTCCTTATTTTATTTTCGCCGCAAAAGCGCACTTACGCACAAATAGTCCATTCAGCTATAAGGCGCCCGAACACTTTCCGCGAATACGTTTTGCAGGCGCACGCTCTTCGCAACTTCGCGCCCGCACGTTGATTGTTTTAAATTGTTCGTAAAATATTACCATGTTTTACCGCAGAAATCAAGGCTCTGCGCACAATTTTTCAATCGGTTGCATTGAAACATTCTGCTAATACGGTATGTCGTCATAGGGTGGCAGCTCGTCGTACCTGTCGCCCTGCTCGCGATTGAAGCGCCTTGCCTGCTCGGCGTTGGTATTTTTTATGAGAGACTTGCTCTCTCCGCGTTCTGCACCATAGCGGGAAGAAATCCTCTTGTAGAAATCTTCCTGTAAGTCGGAAAAGGACGTCAGCCCGCCGCGTTTTTTCCAGAACTCCGTGCTTGAAAGCCGAGGTTCGTCTATTTCGCAGTGGTAGCGGTAGAGGGGCTCATCAAACTCGTCGCGAAGTTGTAAAAGATTGCCGCTTTCATTCCGTTCATTGCTCATAACCTTGGTGTGCCATGTTTCGGTTACGGGCAGATACCAGACGAAGAGATTTCGTCGCACCTTCTCGGTTATGATTGCCGCGCAGATTATGTTCTCGTCAGTTTTTAAAAATCCGATTTTATTTTCGGCGTAGGCGTAGCATTCGGCAAAGTATTCACTTATAGCCGCTTCGCTCTCAAAGCCGCCCCAAAACTCTTTGTTTCCGCCGAATTGCAGGCACTCTAAAATAGTATTCTTTCCGCGTGGAAATAGTTGGGCATTCAGCTCCTTCATTGTGTTTTTCCACGCAGAGAGGGTGGTGCCGTTCAGCCGTTTCAGGTATTCAACCATAAACCGCTGTTCGCAGTCGCATAAATAGTCGTCCACGGCAGAGAGCTTCCCCATCATGTGTTTGATTACCGAAATGGTAGCGTGTCTGCCTTTCGGCAGTTGTCTGGCGACTTCCGGTTCGGCATGGACATACCGTTCGTTAATATCGCTCCTTTGACCTATAAGCATTTACCTCCTGTAATTATTTCTGCTTGCGCAGAGCGCAACTGTCATTCGGCAATGCGCTTTCGACTTTTGATATATAAAACGGCGCAAACCTGTTCGGCAACTTGCGCCGGAATTATAAAAATAAAAGTGCAGGCATCCATTCTGTGTGCCTGCATTATAACATAGAATATATGACATATATTGTCATATAATATAAAATTTTTTGATTAAAATTTAAGATAATTTTGTGCTGATGCCTATATAGGCATTGACATACAAATAATGTGGCAAATTTGTACCAAAAACCAATGCCTAAGCAGGTTAAGGAAGGTGGGATAAATCCCACCTTCGACTGCCCTCGCATGGTTCGCTCGTATCAAGCGGGAAACCCGCTTATATAGCTTTGTCTTCAAAATATAATCTACCAGGTATCGACATCGTGTATTAAATATGTTATACTATTTGTGTAATTTAATTTTTGAGTAGAAAGTTATGATTAATTCTCATTACGTGCCGCGCTTTATACTGAAAAAATTCAGTGATAAACTCAGTCTATATAATATTCATACAGGAGAATTTACTGAAGATATAAATGTCGATAAGGCATATTCGCAGAAAGGGTTTTATGATGACGACACGGAGAAGAATCTCAACTTAAAACTTGAATCGCAGTTCGGTAATCTTCTCGCTAACAAGTTGCTTAAAGCTGAAAATAAAATTGAGTTGAACAGGGCTGAGTTGCGGTTAGTAAAAAAATTTATTCTGATTTCTACCTTGCGCAGTTTGGGTAATGAGCCTTTCTTGCAGAAGGAAAAGCAATTTTACAAAACTTCAGTAGAGTATTGGCGCAATTTTTGCCGTCAGCATAGCATTTCTGTGCAAGAGTGCGAAAGAGGCATCAAGGATATGCAGCCACCCTTTGAGGAGAGGCAGATTCCCGGAGAAACTCCGTACGACTATTGGATGCGCACTCTTAATGTAATATTAGATACGGACGGCTCACCACAAGAGATATTTAACCACCCCGATAAAACATATCCTGCACACAGGTGGTCGCAAATAATTGCGGCAGGCTATCTCGCTTTTTGGGATTCGGAGTATAGACACGACGAATTTGTGATTACAGATATAGGCATGACTTCTGAAAACGAAAAAGGGTGGAATGGAGTAACGGTTCATAATAGCAAGAAATTATTGTTTTTGATTGATTTATTAAAAAAGGAAAAAGATTCTGAATTTATTAAATTACTACAAAATCAGATATATTTACAAGAGTTTTTCCATGAAAATTTTGAAATGTATCCTATTTCTGCAAGCCGTATGATTGTTGAAATATCGCCCTTTTATAAGTTCAGGCAAATATATTCATGGCTTTATAAGATGCCGGAATTAAAAGATTTGACAGAATTACCCAATGAAAACTTATATGCACCCAATCTTGCAGCATATGTAAAAACTCAAACAGATGTGTTAGTTCCGCGGTACCATCCTGATGATTTGTATATATATGACATCAAGCAACTTAGCTCGGCAGAAACGCGATATTGTAATGAGCTGTTTTTAGACAGGATAAATACACACTTGGGCTTTTCTTCCCTGCGAAAAGCCGTCAGAAGTATAGTGCAGTATAAGAGAGATAATTCGTATCCTTATACGCCACGCGTTGACTATACCAATTTATATAAAATAATCGAAGAAAGATATGGCGGTAATTTGAATGTTTGATTTTTTAAAACAGTTAGACCAAAGGCTATATGAACGCTACCTCACGTTGGAGCGCAACATAAAAGCTGCAAGCAATTCATTTTACGATTCGTTTCTTGATTTGCAGGAGCAATTCATAAAGTTTGTAATTGCGCAGTTTGATATTGACGTGTCAGTTAGGGAAACGTGCGGCGCACTTTTAAAACGGGATGATGTGAGCGCCGTTTTTAAAGACCAGTTGCATATCGACGACTATACTTTCAATAAAATGAGCGATTACACGCTCAAAGTCAATGCGCATAAGCATAAAGGGGAAAAGCGTATTCAGGTTGAAACGGTAGTTTCTTATATGCGCGTCATATACAATGCGTTTTCCGCTTATTGTAACTATAATGGTATAGAATGCGATAATTTTGATGGCAACTATTTCATAAACCTGTTCGGCATATTCGAAAGGGAGAATATTGAACTTAAAGCTCAGGCGACTTCTTTAAAGGAGGAGTTGGCATCATCTGTTCAACAACACAAGCTAAAAGAAAAAGATATAGATGAATATCGCAATTTAATTTCACAGACGCAGTTGGAAAAGCTGTCTTTGGAAGAGCAGAATGTTGAACTCCAAAGGGTAATAAGCAAATTAAAGGATATAAAACTCAGTTCAATGGAAGAAAAGCTCAACAAGACTATTGACCTGCTGTTGGAACTTAAACCTGCCATTGAGGAAAACAGAATTATAGTAAAGGCAGTCGGCAGTCAGGTTGGCGGACTTATAAACGGCGACAGGGACGTGGACGCGTGGATAGAGGCCGAAAGACAAAAGAGGGGGGATAAATAATGGCAGAAAGCAATATCTTTGAAAAACTTGACGAAATCAAGAGCGGAATAGACGAAATAAAGCGACCTCCTGCACAGGACGAGGCAAAATTAAAGGAATTTATTGCAAATGCCGAGCGTGTATTTGTGTACTGCGGTCAGAAATCGGAGTATGTCTATGATAAAAAAATTTTTTGCGTGGGCCGCATAGTTTCTGTTGTTCTATTGTTAATCAACATGGTTATTATGGCGCTTCCCATGATATTTTACAGAGATAGTGCGAATTTGCTTTGTATCCCGTTTATCCCTGTGGCAGTATTTAATGTCCTGTATATAGCGTTATGCATTTTACAACTTAAATATGTAAAATCTCAAGGGTATGAGGTCGCGTATGATAAAATAAAAGCTCCGTGGATGTTTTACTTGTATGACGACAACGGTATTATCTGCGGGACAAAACAAAAACTGCCTTTCAAAATATTAAAGATACTTACGCCGCTTATCAATATATTAGCCGGTTTTGCCGCGATGATGTTGTGTTTGGCAGAAAGTCTTGTATGTGATCTGGTCTTCGGTTGTGTTTTTGTGCTCATTTTGATATTTATATTTTTAGATGTTAAGAAAATGAATGGGTACATTTTGTATTTTCGTGATAAAAATAATACTATTCCCTATGGACAGCTATCCAAATTTATGAGCAATGACAACTTAAATTAACCAGAAGCCCGTCATTTCTGGCGGGCTTCTGATTTTGAAGAAAAGACAGATAGTGTTTCTATAAGTGCTTCATTAAATATCTGAAAAGATTTTTTAGCGGGATATTTACCGTGTGATTGCACTTCTCTTTTCTGTAAGTAGCGTTCTCTTAAAGTTTTCCACATATCTGCCCCTTTTATTTTAGACAGATTGCTGGTGTAATCACGCATATCGGGCAACTCATTCCATGTGTAGACATTTTCACTGTGTCTTATTATTTTTTGAGGGGTTGCATTAGCATCAATGATTACTATATCATAGCCAAATGCTATTTTACTGTTAGTATCAACCTTTTTAATTGTAATGGCGGTGGTGGAGTTCTCGCAAGGGTTAAAACCTTTCGGCAGGTTTTTATTAAATGAAGCTATGAGTTTTTCCTTAATTTGTTTTGGCGATAGCTGCTTTTTGTTTTTCTGCAAGAATATTTGGTAATCACAGTCGAAAGGCTTATTCGGATAAACTATTATCATATTCCGCTTTGCACTGCCTACCAGGTTGTAAGAAAAAGTAATGCCTTCATTTCGTATATCTTTTTGTACCTTCTGAATAACATCTGTAAAAATCTGTTTGCACTTACTTTCCTTAATTGTTTTCTTTGATATGTATTCCAACATCCGTTATCTCCAAGTAAAATTTATTTAAATATTTTTGCTCATTTCTGCCGTTAAGCTTGTTTATGTCACTTAAAAAGCCTTGACGATATTCTTCTGGCAGTAATTTAACAAAAGCATTCAGTTGCTTTTCCAAAGACTTAAAATTATCTTTTGCTTCCTTTAAATTATGTGCCTGTCCAAACAGCAACATAGAGTGATGCATGGTGTGGTTACGTAATTTATTTAACTGCTGTTTCTGAACATTATCAATTTCAATTATGTTTTTTTCATAACACACCTGAAGTAGTGCCTCAAAATCTATATTTAATTTATAGTATAGAATAGAGGGGGTGTCAAGGGAACGTGCTTTCAGATTATTAAGCAAATTTTTTATTTCGTTGGGATAATGTATATATTTACTGCTCACATTGGCATCATATCTATCGGTTAGTTGTGCCTTTAAGTATTCTTCTGCGGTGGCAAAGTAAATATATAATTTGTCGCGCAGTTTTTTGTCATATCTTATAAGCGAGCTTAATTCATAATAGGTCACACTGCCGTTGTTTGCTTCGCTTAAAATATCGTAAACCTGTTTGTGTAGGCATTCCCCTTTTAAATGTATGTATTTGGCGAACTCTGTTTTTTCAGCGTCGCTATTGAAAGTAAGATTGTCAAACATAAAATACCTCATTAGTTTTATAACCTTAAAATTGCAGGTATAAACCGCGCTTGCAATGTAGCGCGGTTTATGATATAATACGGTTGTTCTTTAATTGAACCTTCCGGAGCATTGCTTAGGCTAAGCAAAGGAGGCGGATATTATGGAACATAATAACCAAGACCTTGGCTTAGTTGCCGGGGCAAAATTAAAATGTCTTTTAAAGGAAAGGGGCATGACGCAGGAAGATTTTGCAGATGAGTTCGGCGTTGACGTCAGAACCATTCGCAGGTGGGTAAAGGGCGGCGTGTACGACCTTCGCCAGCTTCAGCAGATTGCTGACTTTTTTAAAATCGACGTTTTTGCTATCCTCTCTTAACGGGAGGATAGACTTTTATACGGCGAAAGAACAGGACAAATCGTGCCCTGTTCTTTTCTTTTGTTTCGTGAGATAATCAAATCACAAAAACGAAGGAGATGCCGATATGAAATATTTTATCGTAACAACAAAATGCGGACATGTAGGCAAATGGAACTGTATATGGATTGACTTCGCTGTGGCTGCTGAAAACGCTGCGGAGGCTGCCCAAAAGGCTAAAACATGTAAAAGAGTCAAAAGGCATCACAAAGATGTAATTGCACTTGTTGTGGAAATTACGTCTGATGAGTATATGAAGCGGCGTTCTGATAACGACAACGACCCATATCTGCACTGTAAAAATATTCAGCAGCAGCGGCTGATAGAGGATATAAATCAAAGAATGCAGCCAGACACATGGAACATTGAGCGCAACTTCAAAAAACAACCTAAAAAGAAATGCAAAGAGTACATAGTCAAAAAGAATAGGATTGCCGAAAGGGAATGGGCAAAGCAAATTGAGGAGTACGAGGAGGATGCGGCATGAAGATAGTCATAAATTCTATTCGTTTTAACCGCAGCCTTGTTGACGGGCCTGGAGTGCGGACGGTACTTTTCTTGCAGGGGTGCGATATTCGTTGTGCTGGGTGCCAGAATTCCTCTGCATGGGAAATTGCTGACGGCATACAGACCGATACATCCGAGCTTGCTGCTCTGCTTAAAAAGGATTGCATAAACAAAAAACTCACCATTTCCGGCGGTGAGCCGCTCATGCAGGCAGCTGCCGTGTATGATCTGATATGCAAACTTGAAGATTTCGACACTGCTTTGTATACAGGGCACGAAAAGGAAGATGTTCCGCAGGATATTTTAAATAAAATCCGCTATTTAAAGACAGGGAAATTTATTGCAAAGCAAAGGACGACCATAATGCCCTACGTCGGCTCAACCAATCAGCAATTTGAGGAGGTAAACCATGCGCAACAACGATAACGCCGCAAACAGGTACAGCTATATCGGAGAGATATATTCGCTCGGCGAACAACTAAAAAAGAAACTGATTCTTGAAGGTATGCCCGAAAAGTGGCGTAAACTTAATGAAGAGGGATATATCCATATTCATGACCTCGACGCCTACGGCATGACTTATAATTGCCTTACCTTCAATATTTTGGAAGATTTTCCTTGCGAAAAGTTTAATGCCCTTACCGACGAGAAGAAAGTGGCAGGAGTGTTCGGATATATCACCAACCTGATGACCGATATGGGCAATGAGCAATCCGGCGGCATGGCTTTTGCCAACTTCGACGACGAACTGGCAAAAATTTTTGCACAGCTCAATCTGTCTTTGAGCGATGTAAATAAGTGGCTTATCAGTGCGGCGATGTGCGAACTTATATTGTGGTGCAACGACACTCATACGAGAATGGGACAGACGAGTTACTATGTAACCTTCAATATCGGGCTGGCGGGTAGCGATTTTGCGCGGTTTATTGCCTATACTCTTATAGACGAATTTGAAAAATGCGGCGAAACGGTGTTCAAGCCAAATATCGTATTCAAGGTTAAAAAAGGTACAAACAGGTTTAAAGGCGATAAGAACTACGATTTATTTGTAAAGGCTCTGCTCTGTACGGCAAAGAAGATGATACCAACATATCTTTTGTGTGATTGTGAGGAGGATAAAAATATTCCGCCTGAACGCCTCGCCGTTATGGGGTGCCGCACGCGCGTTGCTGATGATGTGTTTGGGCACACCACGTCAATCGGAAGGGGCAATATAGATAATATTTCCATCAATCTTCCCCGCCTTGCGTTGGAGGCAGAGATAGAGACTTGCAATGTGTCCGTCGAAGAAAAAATGCAGGCGTTTACGCAAAAATGGGACGAGGTAGCTGCGACAGTAAAGGACATACTTTTAGACAGATTTGAAAAGGTATGCTCGCGCAATTTGACTGATTTCCCCATAAACGCCAGACATAAGTTGTGGTGCGTACCGTTTGACGATATAAAACATGTATTTAAACACGGCACTCTTTCAATAGGATTTATCGGGCTTTCGGAGGCAATGGAAGTTATCACGGGTAAAAGGTTCTATCTCGATGCGCAGACCTGTGTCTATGCGCTCGGTTTCGTAAAGCATATGCGCGAATATTGCGATTTTTTACGCAGACAGTACAATCTCAACTTTTCATTGCTTGCTACCAGCGGTGAGCTCATATCGGGCAGATTTATCGAAAAGGACAGAGTGGTATTCGGTGAAAATTATAGTATCTTCAATAAGGGTTTCTATACGAATTCCTTCCATGTAAATGTCGACAGTAATCTGTCCGCGTTTAAAAAAATTGAGGTGGAGGGTATGTTCCACGAGTACTGCAACGGCGGAAGCATAACCTACGTTGAATTGGGCGAAGCGCCTATATCCAACGACGAGGGTTTGCGCGAGTATATCGAGTGCGCTGTAAACAGCGGAGTACATTACCTCGGTTTTAATTTTCCGAAAGATGTATGCAAAGAGTGCGGCGCAAGCGGAGTGTTTGATATCTGCCCTGTATGCGGCAGCAGTAAGATTACAAGGATACGCCGCGTAAGCGGATATCTTGAAATACTCGACGGTTTCACGTCGGGCAAGAAGAACGAAGAAAAGACGAGGAGGGCAAATTAATTATTGGTACATATATCTGTTGAAGGAATGGACGGCGTAGGAAAGACAACTACCTGCAAATTGCTCGCTCAAAGATTGGGGTATATTTTCGTGGATAAAAATCTGCGCTTTCTTTTTGACAAGGACGGAGGCTACGAAAATTATTTTCGCATCCGCGACAAAGTCAACGCCAGCCCCGACAGGCTGTTTACTGCGTGGTTTTACGGCCTGGGAAATATATATCTGCACACGGTGTTCAAAGACCAAAAGGTAGTAACCGACAGATATTTTCTTTCTAACTACGCTTGGAGTGGCACGGAGCAAAATATTGAAGTTTACGATTTGCTCGTAAAAAAACTCGGCTTTCCCGACCTTACGGTAATTTTATATGCCGACGATGCCGCCATTGCTGCGCGAATCAAGGGCAGGGACGAGCACGACCGCGACATTGAAAAGGTGCGCCTTGCAAAGCAGAAGTACGAAAAGATGATATTCTTCTGTGAAAGATACGGTATGCCCTGTATGGTTATTGACACAAGTAATCTTTCGCCGGACGAAGTCGTCGAATGTATAGTAAAGAGGATAGAGGGCAAGGCATGATTTGCAAGGATATGAAATATACCGCCCTCTACTGGGCGTTGCGCTTTTTTGAAGTAGAGGAGAACGTTCACGTTAAAAACTACAATGGCTATAAAGTAAAAATAGATGCGGAAGCTCAGACAGTAGGCTACGGCGATAAAATCAAAGTGCTTTCCGATAGTTTACATTATCTCAAAAGGCATAAGGATTTTGTAATTCTCGAATGCGTGGACAGATTGCTTTCAGCAGGTGTCCAACCTGTTGATATTTTGCTCGACGGCAGACAGGGGCATCCCGACATTATCACAAAAGAGCACCATATAAACTGCGAACAATGGGGCGAAGATTACGAAAATGCATTAAAAAATTTTAACGGTGACGGTTTGATTTATACCTCCCGCCTTGTGAGCGGCTTGCTTGAATGTCACACCTCGGAAATGCTTTTCAATAAAGTTGAAGGTAGTGAAGATTTCGAAATATATAATGACGAACTTGTTTTCTACCATGGCAAAGAAAAGGTGGTAAAAATTCCCGAAGGAATAAAGACAATTGCGGCAAGCGCGTTCTGGAATAACGTGTTTATCGAAGAGGTCATTCTTCCCGAAAGCCTTGTTCAGCTCGGTGGCGATTGCTTCTATTGCTGTTACAATCTTAAAAAAGTGAATATCCCAGCAAAGGTCAGTTTGATGGGTAACAACCCGTTCGCAGGGTGCCCCAAACTTGAAATCAGTAATTTTAGCCCTTGCTTCAAATTGGTTGGCGGAGTGTTGTACAGTGCAGACGGGGGCAACCTCATTCATTATACAATTGCAAATACCGCCGGGCAGTTTAATATTCCGCAGGGCGTAATCTGTATCGGCAAGCACAGTTTTTTTATGTGCGATAATCTTAAAAAGATAGTCATTCCGTCGAGTGTTGAGCGCATGGAAAATAATCCGTTTTCGGGCTGTACGAAACTTACGGTAGAAAATCACAGTGCGGCATATCATTTTGAAAGTGGCGTTATCTACAATAAGTGGCGCAGCAACATCATAGGCTGTCTAAACGGTAGCACCATTGAAAAATTAGTTGTCCCAGACAGTGTAACGGCAATAAACCGCAACTCTTTCTGGAATTGTAAGGGTGTCAAAAATATTATAATCGGCAGAAATGTAACGCGCATAGGCTACAACCCCTTTGCCTGGTGCGATAATTTATTGCTTGAAAGTATATCGCCCGATTTTCCGTGCGAGAACGGCATAATTTACGATAAAGATTTTACGCACATGCTCTGTGCAACCAATCGCGCTGTGGGTAAAAGTTTCAGGGTGAAGGACGGTGTAACGCATATAAACCGCGGGGTGTTCAGCGGTTGTACAGACCTTAAAGATATAGACCTGAACGGTGTAATATATATAGATAAAAGCGCGTTCACCAATTGCACGGCGTTGCAATATGTTTTTATTCCCGATGGCGTAACATATATCGGAGAGTGGGTGTTTGCTCATTGCACTTCGCTTAAACGAATAAGCATACCGCGCAAAACCTTTATAGATAAAAACGCATTTAACGAGTGCAATGCTGAAATCGAGTGGAGGGACTAAAATTGAAATCAATGCTCATTGAGGGCGACAACCTTGTCGCCATGCAGAGTTTGTTGGCTGAATTTGAGGGTAAAATCGATGTTATGCCCATTGACCCGCCGTACAATACGGCTATCGGTTACACAGGTTATAAAGATAGCGGGTTTGCCGGCAGCTGGGCGCAATTTATGCGCCCGCGCCTTGAAATTGCTTATAAGTTGTTGAGCGAGCACGGTGTAATGTTCATAAACATTGATGAAAACGAATTTTGTAGCCTGTATTTGCTATGCCGTGAAATTTTTGGCGCGCGCAATGTTATGAGCATGGTATGGAAAAAGACTAACCCACGGTTTGATAAAAACAGGGTAGAAAAGCCGTTGGAGGCTGGTATCCGCCGCACCCACGAATTTATTGTAGTATGCTTTAAGAATAAGGCTAATACTGTGCTCAATCCTGTAATGCAGCCTGTATGGGATGGGAGTAAATATGAGGATAGGTTACAGCCTCTCGAAACAATCATAGACGATATGGGCACAAATTCTTCCGCAAAGGATGAACTTGAAGATATATTTGGCGAAAGAAACTTATTTCAGACGCCCAAACCCGTTAAAATGATAAAAGAGTTAATCCGGGCGGCGAGCGGTAAACAATCTGTCGTTATGGACTTTTTTGCGGGAAGCGGCACCACAGGGCAGGCTGTAATGGAGCTGAATATGGAGGACGGCGGAAGCAGAAAGTGTATTTTAATAACCAATGACGAAAATAATATCTGCAAGAGGATAACGCTGCCGCGTCTTCAAAAAGTTGTGGCACTATATGGCTATCAGGAAGAAATTTAGTTTAAAAGCATGGTATAAAATACCCTGCCGCGTTCCGCGGCAGGGAAAATTTCTGACAATGTAGTTTGGCCTTTCTGATTGAATGAAATTTAAAAAATTTTGGGACAGGATTGGGGCATAAAATGTAATTTGCCTCAAAAAACCCCATATAATGTAGTTGACATAGCAAAAATTACGCTATATAATAAAATTAAGTTGCAAGCAGGGTTTCCCTGCGCAGCAAGCCCCAATTTGTCGCGTGAGCGAGCTCACCAAAGGGGGAATTGCTGCGATTATATAATAAGAGAGCCTTGCATATCGCAGCAAGGGGGAGCTGGCTCCCCCAAATCACGAAAATTTTTCGGTGACACCAGCCGAAAAATTTTGTGAACATAGTTTTTAAAGTAAGTTCTTTGGGGCGGGGTGCAATTCCCCACCGGCAGTGATTGCCTTCATGTGCGCAGAATTTTTGCGCGCGGCGGGCATAAGTCTGCGACGAAGGCGGCAAATCCCGCTTTCCTGATTCGGTGAAATTCCGGAACCGACGGTATAGTCCGGATGGTAAAAGAATTTTTTATCAAGCCGCATTTTCGCGCGCCCTTTTGCTTTAACCGCATGAGGGCGCGTTTTTTCGCGGACGGAAGAACTGCTTTGAAAAATAAATTTTTAAGGAGTTCTTTAAAATGGAACAAAATCAATTTATCGCTCAGGAAAGTGAGAATATTCCTGATAAACGTGACGATGTGCAGCAAGATTTCTCAAAAATGTCTGTTTCAACTTCGGATGCGCATAAAGCGGTTGAAAATGTTGAACATACATACGGACAGGTAGCCACCCCAAAAAAACAGAGAGGGAAAAAAGTAAAGGAGTTTTTCTCAAACTACTTCACGGCGACGCGCATTGCGTATCTCGCTGTTTTTACCGCTCTCTCGTTTGTGCTTAGGTTGCCACCGTTTGAATTTTCTATTTTTCCCGCCGTTCCCTTTTTACAGATTGACTTTTCTAATACTTTTGTAATGATAGCTGGCTTTGCTCTCGGTCCTACTGCTGGTGTGATTGTAGGCGTGTTAAAGGAGCTGTTATATGGCATATCTTTTTCGCAAACGGTCGGGATAGGTGAGCTTGCAAACGTTTTATTCATACTTTCGTATATATTGCTTCCTGCCATCGTATATAAAAAGCACAAAGGAATTAAAGTGGTAATTTTAACCCTTTTGGGCGGGAGTCTGTTGCAGGTTATAATGTCCGTTCCCATTAATTACCTTTTAAACTTTCCCTTCTATTTTACTGTAATGGGCGAAAGCTGGAGTGCCGGTATGGACTTTTATCTCAGCGTATGGTATTGGGCGGTGTTGTTTAATTTGGTAAAAGTAGTGCTCATAACAGTGGCTACATTGCTCCTGTATAAGCCGCTTTCCCGCCTGATAAAAGCTACTAATGCAAAATTTGTTGCTATACAAAACAAGCATAAGGGTAATGATGGCAAAAATGCCGCTTGAATGCGCATATAACCTTTTAGGTGTTTCTTTGCGGAATGCGCTTAAAATTAAAACTTCATTTTAATTGCCAAAAACTGCCGTGCGCGCTATAATATATGCGTATGGCAGTTTTCATTTCCCGCTCTGCGGAGGATACGAAAAATTTTGCAAGGGACTACGCGCGCGCTTTAAAGGGCGGCGACGTGGTGCTTTTAAACGGCGACATGGGCGCGGGCAAAACGGTGTTTGCCAAGGGCGTGGCGCAGGGTCTGGGCATAGACGACGAGGTATTGAGCCCTACATATGCCTACATGAACGACTACGGCGGGAAA
This sequence comes from Candidatus Coproplasma stercoravium, assembly GCA_018713165.1. GTDB lineage: Bacteria > Bacillota > Clostridia > Christensenellales > Borkfalkiaceae > Coproplasma > Coproplasma stercoravium. Next base: position 54,861 of record DVFR01000008.1, read on the forward strand.
TTATATCACTATGATTGTTATCGCTTTTCGTCGGGCGCGCAGGCAGAGGCGCTCGGGCTGTGCGACTATTTTTACGGCGACGGCGTGTGCCTTATCGAGTGGGCGGAGAACATAAAGGACGTTCTGCCCGAAAACTGCAAAACCGTTACTATAAATAAAATAAGCGAGAACGAACGCGAAATAATTTATTGAATTTTTAATTTGGTTTTTGCGTTGGTTGCGGCATATATGCCGCTGAATTTAAGTTTAAAGGTATTTGATGGACGGAGAAAAAACAGCAAAATTCAATAAATTTCTTGCCGTGGACACGGCTTCGTCCCATCTCACCGCCCTTGCGGTGAACGGGGAAAAGGTCGTCCGCCGCTACATTGAAAACTGCGCGCTGAAACACTCGGTGCTCCTTATGGACGAGGTCGGCGCGGCGATGGACGGGGCTTTTCTTTCGCCCTCGGACTGCGATTTTTTCTGCGCGGTGACGGGTCCCGGCTCGTTCACGGGCATACGCATAGGAATTTCTGCGGCGAAGGGCTTTGCCCTCGCGACGGGTAAGCCGCTCATGCCGCTCACGTCGTTCGAGCTCGTTGCATATAATGTAAACAGCGACGATTTTTACGCCGTGGTCGACGCGGCGCACGGTCATCTCTACGCCTGCCGTTTCAGCCTCGGCAGGGCGGGCGAACCCGTGTATATTTCAAAGGAAGAACTTATAAAAACGGGTCTGCCGCTGTACGGCTTTCAGCCGCTCGGACTGCCCTCATATACACAGCTTTGCGCGGGCGGCTGCCTTATGGGCGCGGTCGTAAAAAAGCTTGAAGGCGATGCCCCGTTCGGTGAAATGCACGCGCTGTATGCGCGCAAGTCGCAGGCGGAGGAGGGCAGAAAGTGAACCTGCGGCGGTGGAAATATGAGGATATATTGCGCATATCCGAGCTTGAAAAGGAGTGCTTCCCCCAGGAGCCGTGGAGCTACCGCATGCTTGCCGACAGTTTTGAAAACGAAAAGTTTATCGGCGTTTTATGCGACGACGGCGGGGAGATTGCGGGCTACGGCGGGCTGACGCTCGGCTATGATACCGCTGATATCGACAATATCGCCGTTTCCGAAAGCTACCGTGGCGGCGGGATAGGCGGGGCCATGCTCGAATGGCTGGTTGCCGCCGCGGCCGAGCGCGGCATGACGCGCGTGTTTCTGGAAGTGCGCGTTTCAAACTCACGCGCCATGGCGCTATATTTAAAGCACAATTTCAAGGGCGTTTACGCGCGCACGCGCTACTATACCGACGGCGAGGACTGCCTCGTGATGGCGAGAGAGATTTAAAAGTTATAAGTTGCCTGCGGCAACGCGGGCAGTGATGAGCGCCTTCGGCGCGTTATGGGTTGCGCTGTGCGCAACGTTGCGGCGATGGGACATTTAAAAGTTATAAGTTGCCTGCGGCAACGCGGGCAGTGATGAGCGCTTTCGGCGCGTTTTTGTGTTGCGGCGGTTGCCGCGCGGGGGTAATTGCTATTTTTATCGACGGACGGCACGTCGCCGTATACAGCGGCGGCTCGGGCGGGGACGTTTTGTTTCTGCACGGATATCTTTCGTGCAAAGAGAGCTTTTACTACAATATAAAAGAATTTGAAAAAACTTACCGCGTAACCGCTCCCGATTTTCCCGGCTTCGGCGCCTCGGCGCCGCTCGGAGAAGCATGGTCGGTGGGCGATTACTGCAACTGGCTTAAAAAGTTTATTGCCGAAAGCGGGCTTTCGCGCCCGCATATTATTGCTCATTCCTTCGGCGCGCGGGTGGCGATAATGCTCGCCGCAACCTGTCCCGATTGTGTGGGCGACCTCGTGATAACGGGCGGTGCGGGCATAGTAAAACCGCGCACGCGCGCGTACAAAAGAAAGGTGGCGGCATACAGGCTTGTAAAGAGGTTTGCGCCTGCGTTTGCCGAAAGGCACTTCGGCAGCGCGGAATACCGTTCGCTCTCCCCGCTCATGCGCGAGAGCTACAAAAAGATTGTAAACGAGGACCTTATTGGTTTTGCCCAAAAAATACGGGCGCGCACTCTGCTTGTATACGGGAAGGACGATGCCGTAACTCCCGCAGGCGAGGAGGGGCGCGCGTTCTGCGGCGCGATAGAGGGTTCGGCTCTTGAAATAATAGACGGCGGGCACTTCTGCTTTGCCGAAAATTATAGAATATTTAACGAAAAGGTTGCCGCTTTTTTATCGGGGAGCGGCAGGGAGAGGTAATGGGTATATTCGTATCTGTCGGAAAAACGGTTGAATGCGTGCTGATTGCGCTGTGTTTCGGCGCATTTTTAACCATGTCTTCGGCAAAGCTTCTGGGCGCGCTGCAGGGCTGCAACTACCGCAGCGGCAAGCTTTTCCGCTGGGCGGCAAAGCGCAACAATATGTCGTTCGAGCGGCTCGCGCTCCTCGGCATGCTCTGCGTCCTCTCCTCGGCGATAGTTTCTCTCTGCTTCTCGTTTGCGGGCGAGTGGGCGGCGGTGGTGGGACTCGTGCCCTACGCCGTGTTCTTCGGGCTGTATATATATTCCGACGGAAAAATCGCGCTCCGCGTTCCCGCCGTGCGCACCAAACGGTTCAAGCGGCTTGAAGCCGTTCTCTTCGTCGTATGCGCGGTGATATCGTATATTATAATCACCCTTTTAAACTTTGCCGACGAGGTATGGGGCGCGCCCCTCTTTTCGGTACTGCGCTATTGCCCGCTCGCAATTCTGCCCCTTCTGCTCATTCCAATGATTTGCCTTGCGAACGAGATTGCGAAGATTTACGAAGTGCCGCACAACAGAACGTATATAAAAAAGGCGACCGAAAAGATTGCCTCTTCCGATATAACGGTGATAGGCATCACGGGCAGCTACGGCAAAACGAGCACGAAAAACATTCTCTCAGCGATGCTCGGCAAAAAGTTCAGGGTGCTCACCACGCCGCGCTCGCACAATACTCCGATAGGCATAGCCCTCGCGGTGAACGCCAACGACCTCAAAAATTTCGATATATTCATAGCCGAAATGGGCGCGCGCAATGTCGGCGACATCGCTGAACTTTGCGAGATATGCCCGCCCGACTATTCTCTCATAACGGGCATATGCGCCCAGCACCTCGAAACTTTTGAAAGCCTTGATAATATAATAAAGGCAAAGGGCGAAATTCTTTCGGCGACGCGCAAAAAGGCGTACCTTGCCGCCGACTGCGCCGAATATTTCAAAGACAGCCCCTGCGAGTGCGAGACGTGCTCGTGCATATCCGAAGTGGAGGCTGGCGCCGACGGCACGTCGTTCACGCTCACCCTCGGCGGTGAGAGCGTTCGGGTAAAAACCATGCTTCTGGGCGCGCACTGCGCGTATAACATAGGCCTTGCGGCGGGCCTCGCCTTTGAACTCGGCGTAAGCCTCAAAGATATCGCCTCGGCGGCGGAGGAGCTCGAATTTGTCGAACACAGGTTGCAGCTCACGACCTCGAACGGCATAAACATCCTCGACGACGGCTACAACGCAAACGTAAAAGGCGCGCGCGCCGCGCTCTCCGTGCTGCGTGCGTTCGGCGGCAGGAAGATTATCGTAACGCCCGGCATCGTTGAGCTCGGAATTCTGGAGGAGAAGGAGAACAGGGAATTCGGCGAACTTCTTGCGGGGCTCGACTTTGTAATTCTCGTCGGCGATACGCTCGTCACGCCCGTAAAGGAGGGGTATCTCTCGGCGGGCGGCGACCCCGAAAAGCTCGCCGTGCGCGAAACGCTCAAAGACGCGCAGACCGAACTCAAAAAGATTCTCGCGCAGGGGGATACCGTTCTGTTTCTGAACGATTTGCCCGACATATATTAATTTTACGCAGTAAAAAACGGCGCGCGGGCGCACATGGTAATGCGCCCGCGCGCTTCAAAAATAAACACGTAGGGCGGCAAATATGCCGCAATAAACTCACCAAAGCAAAAAAAGCGGAGGTGATTTTTTTATGCTTTTGGGAAATGTCGCCGTGGTGTTCGGCGGGCAGTCGAACGAGAGCGAAATTTCTGTCATCACGGGCACGATGACGGCAAACGTTTTAAAGAGCGGCGGCGCGCGCGTCATTCCCGTGTACATATCGGCGGGCGGCGCCTTTTACTGCGGCGAAGAGCTTGCGGATATAAACGTGTTCAAACGCGGCGAGGAACTTAAAAGTCCGCGCTGCATCGTGGAGGGCGGCGGACTCCATATTTTCGGGAAAAGGGGCAAAATTAAAAAATTCATGCCCATATATGCCGCAATCAACTGCTGTCACGGCGGCATAGGCGAGGGCGGCGGCATAGGCGGTCTGTTCGCTTCGGCGGGCATTCCCATGGCCGGCGGCGACATATTCGGCGGCTCGGCGTTCATGGATAAGTACTACACAAAAATTTTGTTAAAAGGGCTGGGAGTGAAAACGCTGCCCTATTTTGTGGCGGAGAGCGTTTCCGACGTCCCCGCCGCGGAAAAGGTTACGGGGCTTCCCGCGATAGTAAAGCCCGCGCGGCTGGGTTCCAGCATAGGCGTGGCGCGCGCCCGGAGTTCGGGCGAGTATTCCTTTGCCGTGGAGAGCGCGCTGTGCTACGATAAGCGTGCGCTGTGCGAACCGTATATTGCCGACCGCCGCGAAATCAACTGCGCGGCTTATTATGCCGACGGGAAAGTCGTCGTCTCAGAGTGTGAGGAGGCTTTCTCCTCGGGTGGGCTGCTCACCTTCGACGATAAGTACTCGGGCGGCGGAAGGTCGGTTATCCCCGCTGATATCCCCGAACAAACGGCGGCGGAGATAAAAGAAATCACGCGCTCTGTTTATTTCTCGCTCGGCATGCGCGGCATATCGCGGTTCGACTATATCCTCTCGGGCGGCGAAATTTTCCTCAGCGAGGTGAACACCGTGCCCGGTTCTATGGCGTGGTACCTGTTTGCACCGTCGTTTAGGGCGTTTTATCCCGTTTTAAAGGCCGTTATCGAGCAGGCCGTCCTCGATTTCAGGGCGGAGAAGGGCAAACTGCTGCTAAAAACCGGAATACTTGCCTCCGTTCCTCAGTTCGGCGGAAAGCTGAAATAAATTTAATTGACCCGCATATATACCCGTTTTATTCGGGGTATTACCGTTAAACCGTGTGCGTGCGCGGACGAAAGTCGTCCGCGCACGCACGCCATATGTCTGCCCATTTATTTGACAAACGCCCCGTTTTTTATATATAATTTAAAGGAACGGTAATTAATTTACAGGAACAGAAATTTTTCAGGAGGCACTGCATATGTCGGACAAGATAAGAATGACGACGCCGCTCGTCGAGATGGACGGCGACGAGATGACGCGCATTCTCTGGAAGTGGATAAAGGAGATACTCATAGAGCCGTACGTCGATTTAAAGACGGAGTATTACGACCTCGGTTTGCCCGAGAGGGACAAAACCGACGATAAAGTTACCGAGGACGCAGCGTACGCCGCCAAAAAATACGGCGTTGCCGTAAAGTGTGCCACCATAACTCCCAACGCGCAGCGCGTGGAGGAATACAAGCTCAAACAGATGTGGAAGAGCCCCAACGGCACCATAAGGCGCATACTCGACGGCACCGTGTTCCGCGCTCCCATAATCGTAAAGGGCATAACGCCCTACGTGCCCGGCTGGAAACAGCCCATCGTGCTCGCCCGTCACGCCTACGGCGACATATACAACTCCGTGGAGGCGCGCGTTTCGGCGGGGCAGAGCGCATACATCACCATATGCGACAAAGACGGCAACGAGGTTTCGCGCCGGCTTATCAAGCAGTTTTCGGGCGACGGCATAGTGCAGGGCGTGCACAACCTCGACAAGTCGATACGAAGTTTTGCCGTAAGCTGTTTCAACTACGCTTTGGAGAACAAAATTCCCCTTTGGTTCGGCGCAAAGGATACCATATCCAAAACTTACGACCACCGCTTTAAGGATATCTTCAACGATATATACGAGCGCGACTATAAAGAAAAGTTTGAAGAGGCCGGCATATACTTCATGTACACGCTGATAGACGACATCGTCGCGCGCATAGTGCGCAGCGAGGGAGGCGTTTTGTGGGCGTGCAAGAATTACGACGGCGACGTCATGAGCGACATGGTTGCAACCGCCTACGGCTCGCTCGGAATGATGAGCTCTGTGCTCGTATCCCCCGAGGGCAACTACGAATACGAGGCGGCGCACGGCACCGTAACCCGCCATTACTACAAATATCTCAAAGGGGAGGAGACCTCCACGAACTCCGTTGCGACGATATGGGCGTGGACGGGCGCCCTTTGCAAGCGCGGCGAGCTCGACGGCATCCCCGAGCTCTGCGAGTTTGCAAAAAATGTCGAAAGGGCTGTGATTGAAACGATTGAGTCGGGCGAAATGACGGGCGATTTGATTCCGCTCTTTAAGCGCGACGGCATAACGCCCAAAAAGCTCGAAAGCCGCGAATTTTTGCAGGCCGTTGCTTCGAGAATTTAAAAAGGAGCGGCAATATGCCGCAACTATTCATCAAATATTATAACTGAACGGCGCGCGCCGAAACTTTCGGCGCGCGCCGTTTTATACTGTTTGGTATTAGTTATAAGCATCGTTTTAAAAAATTTTATAATATCAGTTGCAGGCTCTGCCGCCGCCGTGTTAAAATAAACGGGAGGTGAACTATGGCTTCTTACGATTTATCGGGCAAAAACAAGTATTATACGCTGTACGAAGGTATCCGCGAGGATATTCTGCGCGGCGCCTGGCGCGCGGGCGAAAAACTCCCCGCAAAGCGCACGCTTGCGGCGGAGCTCGGCGTGAGCGTGGTAACCGTGCAGACGGCATACGACCAACTGCTCGCCGAGGGATATATCAGCTCGAAAGAGCGCAGCGGCTACTATGTTTGTCCGCTCGATATAACGGGGCGCACAGGCAAAAGCGCCCCTTTATCCGCAGACCTTTCCGCAGAGGATAAAGGCGGAGCGGGTACGGGCGTCGGCGCGGTGATTGCCGATTTTGCAAAGGGCAGCGCGCCTGCGGAGTTGTTTCCGTTTTCAAGCTGGGCAAAGCTCATGCGCGCGGTGCTCTCCGACTGCGGGGAGCACCTTCTGGAGCGCGTGCCTTGCGACGGCGATACCGAGCTTAAATGCGCCATATCCGCCTACCTTTGCCGCGCGCGCGGCATTTTTGTCGAGCCTGAAAGGATAGTGATAGGCGCGGGCGCCGAACAGCTCTACGGCACAATCGTTCAGCTTATAGGGCGGGATAAGCTCTATGCCGTAGAAAATCCCGGCTACCGCAAGATAAGCGAAACGTACATGCTCAACGGCGCCCGCTGTGCATTTGTGGATGTGAACGCCGACGGAATGGACGTGGAGGGGGCGATATCTCTCGGCGCCGACGTTTTTCACGTTTCGCCCGCGCACCAGTTTCCGACGGGCGCCGTCATGCCCGCCTCGGCGCGCGCCAGGCTCATCGCCGCGGCAAAGGCGAGCGGCGCCTATATAGTAGAGGACGACTACGACAGCGAGTTCCGCCTCGTCGGCAAGCCGTTGCAGAATATGTATGCCCTCGATTCCGACAGGGTTATATACCTCAATACTTTTTCAAAGACGCTCGCCCCCTCGATGAGAATGGGTTATATGGTGCTGCCGCCCGCACTCTATAAAAGGTACGTTGAAATGTTCGGCAGAAATTCGTGCTGCGTGCCGCTGTTCGAACAAAAAACGCTCGCGCGGATGATATCGGGCGGCGCGTTCGAGCGGCATATAAACAGATTGAAAAATTATTACCGCGGCGTGCATGAAATTCTGCTTGAAAAGCTCGCCTCCCTCAGCTGCCTTAACGAGCTGCGCGACAGCGCCAGCGGACTTCATTTTACCGTAAAATTCCCCTCGGCGCCCTTCGACGGCTCTATAAAGGAGAGGGCAATGGAACTCGGCATAAGAATAAAGTGCCTTTCGGACTATCTCCTCGCCCCGCGCACGGGGTGCGAAAAAACGGCCGTGGTCAACTTTTCGGGCACCACGCGCGAGGTTGCGCTTGCCATTGCGCCCGCCTGACTTTAAGCGGCGCGCTTATTGTTTGAAGGCGCGCTTATTGTTAAAAAAATAAAGAGGCAGCCGCGCGGCTGCCTCTACGGTTTCTCGGACGAATTTTTACATTCGTTTTTAACTTAAATCAGTAAAATTCTGTTGTCGGCTGAAATCAGTGAGCGCAGCCGAGAGCCACATAGGAGAGGGGTTCCACGCCGTAGTCGCTCTTGTTGTCTTCGCTTTCGATTTCATTAAGCATTTCATAAATACTCATAATTAAAACCTCCTTCAATAAGAGTTCTGCGTTTTTAAAAGGTAATAAAGTTCTTTGCCGCCCGTGCGGCGCCCGGCCCTGTTTTTTATCTTGCGCAGCCGAGTGCTACGTAAGAGAGGGGTTCAACCCCGTAGTTGCTTCTGTTCTCTTCGCTTTCGATATCGTTAAGCATTTCGTATATACTCATAATAAAACCTCCTTTTCAAGGTCTTTGTATTCAATAATTTTTTTGTATTCGTTCGTTTTGTTCGGCCTCACGCCGAGCGCGGCTCTTATACTCTGCCGTAGGTGAGGGCGAGATAGACAAGGGGAAGATAGGCCATTTTGTTGTTTTCGGCTTCTTCTCTTTCTGCCTGCTGTATGAGTTCGTTGAATATCATGGCGTTTACCTCCTTCTTATTCGTTGTTTCCATCAGGTTCTCCCCTGATTTCGCTTACAGTATAGCATTGCTGTTTTTGTTAGTCAATAACATTTTAAAAAAATTTTAAAATTTTAAATTTGTTAATTGTTAACATTATTTTATGATGGCACCGATAAAAAATGTTAATTCAGAATTTTAAATTTCAAATTCTGTGAAAAGTTTTCACTATTTTTTAAAGTTAACATTTTTTTCACTTCTCTTATAAACGCCTTTTACAACTTAAAACAGATTGTTTGTAAAAAATATTTTTTTATCGGTTTGCCTTCCCTTTTTAATGGCGCGCCCGAAAAGCGTTTCATTGCCGTTTTACAATCATCGGGCAACGCCTCATTTAAAATGCTTCCTTGACGGGACGGCATAATTACGCTATAATAGTAGTAACCGCGCGCGTAGGCGCGCTACTTGAATGAGGAGAAAATTTACACATGGCAAAAAAATTAGCTGCGGTTGCCGGGATGAAGCGCGCCGCTCTGGTTGCGGCGGGCAAGGTTAAGGCCGACGTCGTTTTGAAGAACGCGAGCTATCTCGACGTGTTTTCGGCTGAGCTGCGCACGGGCGACATAGCCATATGCGGAAGGCAGATTGCCGGCATAGGCGACTATGAGGGGGAAACTGAATACGATTTTACGGGAAAAGTGGTAACGCCGGGGCTTATCGACGCCCACGTGCACATAGAGAGCACGCAGCTCTCGCCCGAGGAATTTGCCTCGCTTGCAGTGCCGCGCGGCACGACTCTGGTTATTGCCGACCCGCACGAGATTGTTAACGTATGCTCGCTCGAAGGGGCGGAATACATAAGGCGCGCGGCGGGGCGCACCCCGCTCGAAGTAAAGCTCATGCTGCCCTCGTGCGTGCCTGCAACGCCGTTCGAAACGAGCGGCGCAAATCTGAATTCCGCCGATACCGCCCGCGCGCTCACGGGCACGAGGTTTTTCGGCCTGGGAGAGATGATGAACTATCCCGCCGTTGCGGCGGGCGACGAAGAGGTGCTTGCAAAGCTCCTCGCTGCAAAACACGCGGATAAGATTATCGACGGTCACGCGCCGACGATGAGCGGCAAGGCGCTCAACGCCTACTGCGTTTCGGGTGCGCGCACCGACCACGAATGCGCAACCGCCGCCGAGGCGGAGGAGAAGGTTATGCGCGGAATGTACGTGCTCCTGCGCGAAGGCTCTGCCTCGCACGACCTTACAAATCTCGTCCCTGCGGTAAACGACAAAAATTTCCGCCGTTTTGCGCTGTGCACCGACGACCGCCACGCCGACGATTTGGCGCGCGAGGGACACATGGACCACGTTCTGCGCACAGCCGTAAAGGCGGGCATTAAGGGCGAGCTTGCCGTCGTTATGTGCACGCTCAACGCCGCCGAGTGCTACGGCATTAAAGAGAAGGGCGCCGTTGCGCCCGGTTACGACGCCGATTTGGCGGTATTCGACGACCTCGAACACTTCAACTGCACGGCGGTGTTCAAACGCGGAAAGTGCGTGGCCGAAAACGGCAAAAAACTGTTCTCCGACCGCGGCAGCGTACCCGTCGCCGTAAAAAACACGGTGAGGGTGGCTCCCGTCACGCCCGATAAGTTCACTATAAAATTAAAGGGCAGCCGCGCGCGCGTGATAGGGCTCAGGCGCAACACGCTCGTAACGCAGAAACTCGTCGAGGAGGTGGAGAGCCGCGACGGCGACGTCTGCCTCGAAGGAAGCGACCTTCTCCGCCTTGCCGTCGTCGAGCGCCACTTTGCCAGCGGCAGAATGGGGCTGGGACTTGTAAAGGGTTACGGCTTGAAGGGCGGCGCGGCGGCGACGACCGTTTCGCACGACAGTCACAACATAATAGTTATAGGCGACAATAAAGAGGACATGGCGGCGGCCGTGGAGGAGCTCAAAAACATAGGCGGCGGCATGACGCTTGTGCGCGGAGGCAAGGCGCAGTCTGTCCCGCTCGACATTGCGGGGCTCATGAGTTCGGCTCCCGCGGCAAAGCATGTGGAGCTTTCTGCAAAGCTTTATGAGGCCGCGCGTGAGGCGGGCGTGTATGAGGGTATAGAACCGTTTATGACGCTCTCTTTCCTCGCCCTCGCCGTGATTCCCGAACTCCGCCTCACCGACAGGGGTCTCTTCGACGTGAACGACTTCTGCATAACCTCGCTCGATGCGGAGTGATTCTGTAAATTTGTCCCGATTCGTACGGGCAGGCAAGGTTTTATAATGCTCTGTTTAAGTTTGGCGATGAATCGTCGGATTGTGTGAAGCTCTTATAAATGATAAAAAAGCGCCGCCGCGGAGCCAAAGCCGCGGCGGCGCTTTTGCCGTTTGCCGTAAATCTTGCGGCGGGTAAAAGATTGCGTAAAATTATTAAAAAGCCGTAAGGCCGCCGTTGCCGGCGACCTTACGGGGAGAAAAAAAGGATTTTATTCGGGTAAGGGTTTTGCCTCCCTCGCCCACGCATCGATAATAGTATAGCGCGAGGTTGCAATAAATTCAGCACAAAGTTGTAAAAAAATAGTAAAATTTTTAAATTTTCAAAAAAATTTTTGCGCCCTTTCGCGCAGCTTTCCGTAAAGACGGATAAAATTATGCTCTGGTATTATTAAATTATCTCAATCTGGTTATTACATTAATATCAGATTACCGCTATAATAGCCGGTGTAACAAAAAAGAGAAGATGCAAGGAGCTTTGTTCATTATGGATAAAAAAATTCTCACCATTCAGGATTTATCGTGCGTCGGGCAGTGTTCGCTCACCGTCGCGCTGCCCATACTCTCGGCATACGGGTTTGAAACGTGCGTGCTGCCTACGGCGGTGCTCTCCAACCACACTATGTTCAAACAGTGGAGCTACCTCGATTTGACGCCCGAGGTAGACAATATCTATTCAAATTGGAAGGCAAACGGCTTTGAGTTCGACGCCTTCCTTCTCGGTTACCTCGGCAAGGCTACGCTCATGGACGCGGCGGAACGCGCCTTTGACGAGTTCTCGGCCGACGGCAGGCTGATTGTCATCGACCCCGTGTTCGCCGATAACGGCAAGCTGTACGGCGGGTTCGACATGGAGTACGTAAAGTGCATGGCGCACCTTATCCGCAGGGCGGATATAATTCTGCCCAACCTCACCGAAGCGTGCTTTTTGACGGGTATCGAATATAAAACGGAGTACGACGAAAAGTATGTGGAAAAGGTGCTTGCCGCGCTTTCCGGGCTTACGGGCGCCGCTTTGGTTGTCACCGGCGTCGAGCTTGAAGGTAAGATTGGCGAGGCGATAAAGCAGGGCGATAAGACTTCCTACGTGATGGGCGAAAAACTGCCCGTAAGCAAGCACGGCACGGGCGATATATTCGCCTCTGTGTTCACGGCCGAATATCTCGGCGGCAAGTCGCTCGGGGAAGCTGCGGACAGGGCGTCGGTATTCGTTCAGGATTGCCTGCGCGCAACGCCGGATGAACACTTCTACGGCGTCGTGTTCGAAAAGATTTTATCCGCTCAGCGCAGATAACGTTCAGCGCAGATAATCGTTTTGAATATAAAACTTTTCGTTTGATAACATTAAAAAGAAGCGGCGG
>DVFR01000037.1 GCA_018713165.1 Candidatus Coproplasma stercoravium
GAAAACTCGTGCTTTACGCTGCCGTCCAAAAACCTTATTCCCTGCGCCGCCGCACCGGGGAGCGCGGACAGGAGTATTCTTCTAAGGCAGTTGCCTATTGTAAGACCGAAGCCCTTTTCAAGCGGTTCGACTACGACCTTGGCGTAAGCCTGGTCCTCGCTCTCTTCCACTTCAATTTTGGGCATATCCATTTCGATCATTATACTACCTCCTTATATTCGGTTTATATTACTTGGAGTACAGCTCGACTATCATATGCTCGGAAATCTGGCTGTCGATATCCGACCTTACGGGAAGTTCTATAACCTTTCCCTCAAGTTTTTCGGAATCGAACTCGAGCCACTTGGGCATATTAGCCGCGGGTTTAGAGCCCTTTACCTCCGCAAAGAATTTGTTGCCTGCCTTGCCTTCTTTAACGGCGATGACGTCGCCTTTTTTAACGATATAGGAAGGAATGTTTACCTTCTTGCCGTTTACGGTGAAGTGGCCGTGGTTTACAAGCTGCCTTGCCTGTGCGCGCGACGCGCCTATTCCGAGACGGAATATAACGTTGTCGAGCCTTCTTTCGAGCAGGGAGAGCATGTTTTCACCGGTGATGCCCTTCATGCGGTCGGCGCGTTCATAGTATTCCCTGAACTGGCCTTCCTGAACGCCGTAAATCCTCTTAACCTTCTGCTTTTCGCGAAGCTGCTGGCCGTATTCGGATACCTTTTTCCTGCCGGTGCCGTGCTGTCCGGGAGCCATGGGCCTCTTCTCGAACGGGCACTTGCCGTTATAACATTTATCGCCCTTTAAAAAGAGCTTTCCGCCTTCCCTTCTGCAAAGGCGGCACTTTGCTTCTCTGTAAGTCGCCATATTACACTCTCCTTAAACTTAAACTCTGCGGCGCTTGGGGGGCCTGCACCCGTTGTGAGGTATGGGGGATACGTCGGAAATGAGCGTAATCTCCACGTCGCACGCGGCGATTGCCCTTATTGCCGACTCCCTGCCTGCGCCGGGACCCTTTACGTACACTTCAACCGAACGGAGACCGTGCTCCTTTGCGGCTTTAACTGCCGTTTCGGTAGCCATCTGGGCGGCGAAGGGAGTGCCCTTCCTGCTGCCCTTGTAGCCGAGGCTGCCCGCGCTCGACCATGCGATTGCGTTGCCCTGTGCGTCGGTTACCGTAACCAAGGTGTTGTTGAAAGACGACTGAATATGAACCTGACCCTTGTCAACCTTTTTGAGCTCTCTGCGCTTCCTTACGGTTGCGGTCTTTTTCGTAGCTGCCATTTATTTACGTCCTCCTATTATTTAGCGCCCTTCTTCTTGGCGACCGTGCGGCGGGGACCCTTTCTCGTCCTCGCGTTTCTCTTGGTGGACTGTCCGCGTACGGGAAGTCCCTTTCTGTGCCTGATGCCGCGATAGCATCCGATTTCCATAAGACGCTTTATGTTGAGGGATACCTCGGAGCGGAGTTCGCCCTCTACCCTCACGTTATGGTCGATATATTCCCTGAGCTTGGAAACCGTGGTTTCGTCGAGGTCCTTGACGCGGGTATCGGGGTCAACGCCCGTGGCGGCAAGAATCTTCTTGGAAGTCGCAAGCCCTATGCCGTAGATATAGGTGAGACCTATCTCTATTCTCTTCTCTCTGGGTAAATCCACACCGGCAATACGTGCCATAGATTTAAATTCCTCCGTTAAACTTTTCTTTTACTGTTGGATTTTTTTGATATGTCAACCGCCGGACCCGCGGGCGCAAAGTTGGAATGGGGCGCACGCGGAATAGGGCGAAATTATTTTTGCATTTAAGGCGCCGCGCATATTGCGCGCGGAACGCCTGTAAATCTTTATCGGGCGAAGCCCGCGTCAAGTCAGAGCCTTACGCAAAACTTTTGCGCGCGGGGACCTGCATCCCCTTTTTAGCCCTGACGCTGTTTATGGCTCTTGTTCTTGGAGCAGATGACCATAACTTTGCCGTTTCTCTTGATTATCTTGCACTTATCGCACATAGGCTTTACTGAAGGTCTAACTTTCATAATAAATCTCCTTTTGGTTCACAATTTTTTCGCGCTGGCCGAGCACGAAAAAATTCGTGATTTGAGGGGCCAGCCCCTCTTTGCGCAATCTTCGGCGCCCACATTTTTATAATTGCGCAAATTCACCCTGCTGAGGCGCAGGTATGCGCAAATCGGGGCCTGCTGCGGCGGGAAACCCGCCTTGCGACGCAAGTTATTTTAAAATAAATTTTTACCTTATTGTGTTCATAGCGGGTTCATAGAAACAAGTAAGAGTTACTATTTACCGCATTAATGTATATAATGACCTCGGAGTACTTACCGAAATCACCCTTCCTGTAAAAACTTCAGGGAAGTATATAAAAAATACTACTACCGTTTTTTGTATATAATGACCTCGGAGATGCGAGCAGTGCGCGGAGCCGGCGGAAGTCGTGAAGGAGCGTACACAAACGTACGTGACTGAACGAAACCGTAACGGCGACAATGCAATGCGACGCATATGCGAGGGCAAGCGAAGTAACTGACCGTCAAACAACTATGATTTGCTGCGCCACGTAATACGTCCCTTCGTCAAATCGTAGGGGCTCATTTCAAGCTTTACCATGTCGCCTTCGATGATTCTTATATAGTTCATACGAAGTTTGCCTGAAATGTACGCCGTAATTACGTAACCGTTTGCAAGCTGAACTTTGAAATTGGCGTTGGGAAGGCACTCTATTACCCTGCCCTCGGCTTCAATTACGTCGTTTTTTGACACAAACCGTTTCCTCCGCTAAATTTTTCCGCCCTCGTCGGGCGCGGGGTTTGCAGCGCCGTAGTTTTTGAGCGCCGAATATACTTCGCTGTCGAACACTTTACCGCCGTATGAAAGCTTTTCGGCGATTGCCTCCGCCCTGTCGGGCAGAAGCTTTACGTGCTTCAAGCTCTTCTTTTTGGGAGAGACGAGCTTTTTATAGTTGCCGTCGCAAACGTATATATAGCCGTCCGGCAGCACCTCTTTTATGAGGTAATACCTGCCCTCGTCCCTGCCCTGCGTGCTTAAAACTATGCCGCCGGGCACCGCTTCTGTCTTTTTCATATATATTGCCATGCGCGCTGTCTGCGCGTTTACAGCGTTAAAATTTCCACGCCGTCCTCCGTTATGAGCACGGTGTTTTCGTAGTGGGCGGCGGGCTTGCCGTCGAGCGTGCGTATCGTCCAGCCGTCATTCTGCTGCCATACCTTCCACGTGCCCATGTTAATCATGGGCTCTATGCAGATGGTCATGCCCGCTTTGAGCCGCAGTCCCGTGCCGCGCCTTCCGAAGTTGGGCACGGCGGGGTCTTCGTGCATGTCCCTGCCTATTCCGTGGCCCGTAAGCGCCCTCACCACGCCGTAACCGAAAGATTCGGCGTATGTCTGGACGGCATAACCGATGTCGTACAGCGGAGTGCCCGCGCGCAGACCATCTATCGCCTTGAAGAAGCACTCTTCGGTGACTTTGACGAGCTTTCTCTTCTCTTCGGATACGTTTCCTATGAGGAAAGTGCGCGCCGCGTCGCCGTTGTAGCCGTTCTTTTCGACGGTGATGTCTACGCTGACGATGTCGCCGTCGACGATTATCTGACCGTCGGAGGGGATTCCGTGCACCACCACGTCGTTTACCGAAACGCAGGCGCTTGCGGGGAAGCCTTCGTAGCCGAGACTGGAAGGCGTCGCGCCGCAGGAGGTTATGTACCTGTAAACGAGGTCGTCGACCTCCTTCGTGGTCATTCCCGCCTTTATGTTTTTGCCTACGAATTCGAGCGTTTCTTTTACTATCCTGCAGGACTCGCGCATGAGCGCGATTTCCTGCGGCGTTTTAATGTGTATCATCTTATTTGCCGAAACCTTCGAGCTTTTCGCAAACCATTGCGAACACTTCCTCGGGAGAGGCGTTGCCGCACTCCACCGTTACAAGCTTGCCCTGCTCCTTATAGTAATCTATTAAAGGAGCCGTCTGCGTTTTGTAAGTTTCAAGCCTTGCGCCCACGGTTTCGGGATTGTCGTCCGCGCGTTGGTAGAGGGGCTTGCCGCACTTTGCGCACGTCGTCTTTCCGCCGAGCGTGGAGATATGGTAGCTCGCGCCGCAACTGCACACGCGCCTGCCGCATATTCTGTCCATTATCAGCGAAAAGTCCACCGAAACGTTTACGCACACGTCGATATGCGCGAATTTGTCGAGTTCCTTCGCCTGGAACAGATTGCGGGGGAAACCGTCGAGCATATAGCCGTTTTTAACGTCGTCGCGGGTGAGCCTGTCTTTGACTATGTCGCAGGTGACTTCGTCGGGGACGAGCTTGCCGGCGTCGATATAGCTCTTGGCAACCTTGCCTATGGGCGTGCCGCCCTTGATGTTTGCCCTGAAAATATCGCCCGTGGAAATGTGCACGAGACCGTATTTTTTTTCGAGAAACGCCGCCTGCGTACCCTTGCCTGCGCCGGGAGCGCCGAGTAAAACTATGTTCATCTATGACCTCCATATCTGTAACGCCTTATTTAAGACATATATGAGGCAATATATTTTAACAATCGCGCCGAAAAAATGCAAGGCTGAATTTAGTTCAGCCGTTAAGCATTTTTACGACCGCACAAAACTCACGGAAAAAGATTTTGCGAAGCAAAAGATTTTTCGTGAATTGCTTATTTTAAAAATCCCTTGTAGTTTTTCATCATCAGCTGGCTCTCCAACTGTTTTTCAAGTTCGAGCGCAACAGAAACTACGATGAGGATACCCGTCGTGGAGAATACGCTCAGAAGGTCGGTATCCGTTATGTTGAGGCCCGTCATAATCATGCCGAGTATCGAGGGAACGAACGCCACGAGCGAGAGATATATCGCGCCGAAGAGCGTTATTCTGTTGGATATTCTCTTTAAATAATCTGCGGTGGGCTTGCCGGGGCGGATACCCTGGATGAAGCCGCCGTTCTGCTGTATGGTTTTGGAAACGTCCTCGGGGTTGAACTGCATCGACGAATAGAAGAACGCAAATGCGAATATCAACAGGCAGAGAACCACCATGTATATCAGCTGGCCGTACCAGTAGGGCGAAGAGCCGGAGAACCAGTTGGTCACGCCCTCTTCAAACCCGCTGCCGGGCCAGAACAGGCCGGCAAGCATCGAAGGGAAGCTGATTATGGCAAACGCGAAGATGAGGGGCATAACGCCGCCGCCCGCAATCCTGATGGGAATTACCGACGACTGGCCGCCGTACATCTTGCGGCCCTTTACCTGCTTTGCGTACTGGACGGGGATTCTGCGCTCGGAGAGGTCTACCGCAACGATTGCGGTGAACTCCAGAAGCGTGAGAACGACGAAGCCTATGAGCACCCAGAGGGCATTGAGGTCGCCGCCGAACAGGTCGCCGAACTTCTGAACAATCGTGATGCCCGCCGTGGAGATGATGCCCACGAAGATTATGAGCGATATGCCGTTGCCGATGCCGTATTCGGTGATTCTTTCGCCGATGAACATAACGAGCATCGCGCCCGCCGTATATACGACTACGAGGAATACGCCCGCAATCCACGTTGCGGCAGTGTCGGACATGATTCCGCTCGTGCCGCCGCCGAACATGACGAGGTTGATTGCGTCCTGGTTGACGCCGATGTTTACGATAATGCCGATAGCCTGCGCGATTGCGAGGACTATGGTTACGTAGCGCGTTATCTGCGCTATCTTCTTTCTGCCTTCCTCACCCTGGCGCGAGAGGCGCTCGAGTGCGGGAATTCCGACAGTTAAAAGCTGGATTATAATCGAAGCGTTGATGTACGGGCTGATACCCAGCGCAAACAGAGTTGCGTTGGAGAGCGACGAACCCGTAATCGACGACATCAGTTCGAGAAACGAATACTCGCTTATGGCGCTTGAGAAAGTTTCGGAATCAATGCCGGGCACGGGTATATAGCACCCGATTCGGAAAATCAGCAATAAAAGCAGCGTTATCCATATCTTTTTGCGGATTTCCTTGACTTTAAAACAATTTTTTATTGTTTCAAACATTTTTACCCCTTTGCGGCGGTATTTGCGCCGCCGATTGAATTAAAGGACTTCCGCTGTGCCGCCTGCCTTTTCGATTGCCGCTTTGGCGGTCTCCGAAAATTTAGCCGCCTTGACGGTTATCGCATTTTTAAGCTCGCCCGTGCCGAGCACCTTGAGTCCGTAGTTGTTCTTTACGAACTTGACGAGATTATTTTCGACTACGTAATCATAGTCGACAACCGTGCCTGCGGGCACGTTTGCAAGCTGCGCAAGATTTACGATGAGGTAGCATTTAGCCCACTTGTTGTGGAAGCCCCTCTTGGGGATACGCCTCGCAAGGGGCATCTGGCCGCCTTCGAAGCCGGGACGTACGCCGCCGCCCGAACGCGCCCACTGGCCCTTGTGGCCCTTGCCGCTCGTTTTGCCCGTTCCGCTGCCTATGCCGCGGCCGAGCCTCTTTACTGCTTTTTTAGAACCCTCTGCGGGAGATAAAGTATCAATTCTCATAACCTTAAGCCTCCTTATACCTTTTCAACCTTGAGAAGGTAAGAAACTTTTTTTATCTGACCCATGATGGCGGGGTTCTCTTCGAAAACTTTTTCGGAACGTATCTTTTTGAGACCGAGCGCCGCAACGGTTGCCTTTACGCTCTTGGTTTCGTTGCTCGCGCTCTTTATAAGCGTTACCTTTATCATTTCGTTCCTCCGATTAACCTAAAATTTCTTCCGCCGTCTTGCCGCGCGCCGCTGCAATCTGCTCGATGGTCTTGAGGTCTCTGAGTCCCTCTATTGCCGCCTTTACGCAGTTGATGGGGTTGTTGGTTCCGTGCGACTTGGTGCGGATATCCTTTATTCCTGCCGCTTCCATTACGGCACGGACGGGGCCGCCCGCGATAACGCCGGTACCTTCCGCGGCGGGCATCATGAGCACCTTGCCCCTGCCGAATATGCCGGTTACGGTGTGGGGGATGGAAGTATCCTTTACGTTTACCTTGAACATATTCTTTTTAGCCTGGGTGGTGGCCTTTTCGATAGCTTCGGGCACTTCCTTCGCCTTGCCGACGCCGCAGCCCACGGAGCCCTTGCCGTCGCCGACTACGACCAGCGCCGCGAAGCGCATGTTGCGGCCGCCTTTAACGGTTTTGGATACCCTGTTTACCTGTATAAGCTTTTTGATGGTGCCGTCGTCTTCGGCCCTCTTGAATCTCGATTCCCTTCTTGCAGGTCTTTCTTTCTTTTCTTCCATTTTACTGCTCCTTAGAAATTGAGTCCGGCTTCCCTTGCGCCTTCGGCAACCGCCTGCACCCTTCCGGTGTACAGATAGCCGCCCCTGTCGAATACGACTTCCTTGACGCCCTTTTCAAGCGCCCTTTCGCCAGCCGTTTTGCCTACAAGCTTTGCCGCTTCCGTCTTGGTGAGCTTTGCAGCTTCGGCTTTGAGCTCCTTTTCCATCGTCGACGCGGAAACGAGAGTCACGCCCTTTACGTCGTCTATCACCTGAACGTAGATGTGGTTGAGGCTGCGGTACACGCAGAAACGGGGAGTTTCGGCCGTGCCCGAAACCTTTTTGCGCACGCGCTCGTGGCGGCGCCTGCGTTCGGTGTTCTTGTCTATCATCTTAATCATTTTAATTCTCCTTTGAGCAATCAACCGCGCTTGCGGTTTATCCTTCGGATATCCCTTGTAAGGGAGCCTCTACCCGAAATTACTTCTTGCCCTTGCCTCCCGTCTTGCCTTCCTTGCGCTCGATTACTTCGTCGCTGTAAGCGATGCCGTAGCCGTGGTAAGGTTCGGGAACTCTTATGTTGCGGATATCCGCAGCCGTCTGACCAACGAGGGTTTTATCGATGCCCGAAACGGTGATTTCGTTTGCGCTGGGGCATTCAAGCTTGATGCCTGCGGGCTCGGCGAACTCTACGGGGTGCGAAAAACCTACGTTGAGAACGACCTTGTTGCCCTGCTTTGCAACCTTCCAGCCGACGCCGTTTACCTTTAAGCTCTTGGAATAGCCCTGGGTTACGCCCACAACCATGTTGTGGAGGAGCGCCCTGTAAAGCCCGTGCATGGGCTCGAGCTCCTTGGTGTCGTGCTTCTTTAAAACGTGAGCCTCGTTGCCTTCTACTTTGATATCGATGTCGCCTGCTATCTTCTGGGTGAGGGTGCCCTTGGCGCCCTTTACGGTAACGACGTCGCCGTCGAAGGAGACGGTTACGCCTGCGGGCAGGGATACGGGTAATTTACCTATTCTCGACATGCCTGTACCTCCTTACCAGATGTAGCAGAGCACTTCGCCGCCTACGTTTGCGGCTTTTGCCTGCTTATCCGTCATTATGCCCTTGTTGGTGGATATAACGGCGATACCCATGCCGTTCATAACCTTGGGCATGTTCTCAACGCCCGCATAAGTGCGGAGGCCGGGCTTGGAAACCCTCTTCAGGCCGTTGATTACGGGCTGTTTTTTGCCTGCGTACTTAAGGGTGAGCACGAGCTTGCCGTTGTAGCCGTCTTCGACGAGTTTTACGTCGGAGATGAAACCCTCGGCGAGCATTATGTCTGCGATGGCCTTCTTCATGTTGGAAGAGGGAATTTCCACCGTCTCTTTGTTAACCATGAGCGCGTTTCTTACGCGTGTGAGCATATCTGCTATGGGGTCTGTCATCTTAACACCTCCTTACCAGCTCGACTTTTTAACGCCGGGGATTTCGCCCTTGTATGCAAGGTTGCGGAAGCAGATACGGCAAACGCCGTATTTGCGGAGCACGGCGTGCGGCCTGCCGCAGATTGAGCATCTGGTGTATGCTCTGGTAGAAAATTTTGCAGGCCTCTGCTGCTTGTTTATCATAGACTTCTTTGCCATACTTTTATCTCCTTACCTCTTGAAGGGCATTCCCATGGCCCTTAAAAGCTCTCTTGCTTCTTCGTCGGTCTTAGCGGTGGTTACGATGCATATGTCCATGCCGCGAATCTTTTCGACCTGGTCGTACTGGATTTCGGGGAATATGAGCTGTTCCTTTACGCCCATGCAGTAGTTGCCCCTGCCGTCGAAGCTGTCGGTGGGAACTCCGCGGAAGTCGCGCACCCTGGGAAGGGCGATGGATACGAGCTTATCGAAGAAGTCGTACATCATCTTGTCGCGCAGCGTTACTTTGATGCCCACGGTCATGCCCTCGCGCACTTTGAAGTTTGCGACGGACTTCTTCGCCTTGGTGAGCACGGGCTGCTGCCCGGTAATCTGCTTTATTTCGTTCTGCGTCGTCTGGATGGATTTCGCGTTGTCCTTTATGTCGCCGAGACCGGTGTTGATTACAATCTTGACGAGCTTGGGAACCTGCATTACGTTGGTGTAGCCGAATTTTTTGATGAGGTAGGGAACGACTTCTTCCGCATACTGTTTGGCTACTCTGCTTTTATAAACTTTTTCTGATGTTGCCATATTCGTTCACCTTACTCCTCAGCCTTCTCTTCCTGCGCCTTTTCAGCAGCCTCGGCCTTAGCCGCGCGCTTTCTGGTACGCTTTTTGGGCTCTTCTTTCTTAACTTCCTTGCCCTTCTTGCCGGCATATGCCTTGTCGAGCACGGCGCCGCACTTGGGGCATACGCGTACGCGCTTGCCGCCTTCTACGCCGCTCTTTACCCTTACGGCCTTGTCGCATGCGGGGCAGACTACCATTACGTTGGATACGTCTATCGCGCCCTCTTTTTCAACGATTTTGGAAACGTCGTTGCCGCGGCGCGCCTTCTGCGTTTTGTGCTGTATGTTTACGCCTTCTACGGTTACCTTGCCGCTCTTGGGAGAAGTGGCGATTACCTTGCCCTGCTTGCCCGCATACTTACCGGTGATAACCAGAACATTATCATTCAATTTTACGTTCATAGCTTTGTCTTCTCCTTAAAGAACTTCGGGTGCGAGAGAGATTATCTTCATGTAGTTCTTTTCTCTCAGTTCCCTTGCAATCGGTCCGAAGATACGGGTGCCTCTGGGCTCCTTGTTCTGGCCGATTATAACCGCCGCGTTGTCGTCAAATCTGATATATGTGCCGTCGTTTCTTCTGATGCCCTTGGTGCTGCGTACGATTACCGCCTTTACGACGTCGCCCTTTTTAACGGCGCCGCCGGGGGTCGCGGTCTTTACCGAGCAGACGATTACGTCGCCTATGTTGCCCGTCTTTCTGAAGCTTCCGCCCAGCACTTTTATGCACATCAGCTCTTTGGCGCCGCTGTTGTCGGCAGCCTTGAGTCTGGTCTGGGGTTGTATCATATAAAAATCTCCTTATTTTATGATTTACAACGTTCACGAAATTTTCGCGCAGGCCGTGCGCGGAAATTTCCGTGAGTTTGAGAGGCGCTGCCTCTCTTCCCCGATTTGCAGGGGCCCTCGATTATATAATCGGGGCAATTCACTCTGCTCAGGCGCAGGTATGCGCAAATCGGGGCCTGCTGCGGCGGGTCGAATGAGCCATTTCATAGCACAATGGACACCCATTGTGCGTGGCGAAATGAGATGAGCAAACGCATATTCAAAGGCGTTTGCGGTGACCGAGGCGGCAAGTAATTACCTTATTGCCGCCGAGAACCCGCCTTGCGACGTATTTGTTTTTTGATGACATAACCGCCGCTCAGCCGCGTATTCTCACGAAAATTTTAGCCTGCCGTTTCGTGAATCTTTCCAGCGGATTGCCCCGCCGCACGCAAATTTTTTCGCAGGCTTTTATCGCGGAGAGCGAAGCCGTGCGCCGCGTTTTTCCGGCATGAAGGCAATCGTGGAAACAGTATTTTTTAATGTTCAAAAAAAGGCATTCGGCGGGCGCACGTTTGCGCCCGTACATTAATTCATGCGGATATATGCCGCAATTACTTCGCCTTTTCGATTATCTCCGCAACCCTCCAGTTCTTATCCTTGGAGAGTTTGCGCGTTTCGACTATTCTCACCGTGTCGCCGACGCCGCACTCGTTGTTTTCGTCGTGCGCCTTGAACTTGGTGGTCTTGGTTATCGTCTTTTTATAGAGGGGGTGCTTCTTTTTGTTGGTCGCGGCAACTACTACCGTCTTATCCATCTTGTCGGAAACCACAATCCCCGTTATTTCCTTTCTGAGCGTAGTCCTTTCCATTTTTTACTCCTTACGCCTTGAGCTGTCTTGCACGGATAACCGTGTTTACCCTTGCGATATCCTTTTTAACGAGGTTTATCGAGAGGGGATTGTCGAGCTGGCCGCTCGCGTGACGGAAACGCAGGTTGAAGAGCTCGGTTTTGAGTTCCTGCAACTTTGCGGTAAGTTCCGCGTCGCTCAAATTAACTATTTCCTTAGCTTTCATTAGCTTCACCGCCTTCTGCTGCGGGCGCAGCAGCCTCTTTCTTCACAAACTTGCACTTGATGGGGAGTTTGTGGCTCGCAAGGCGCATTGCTTCCCTTGCCACGTCCTCGGGCACGCCGGCCATTTCGAACATTACTCTGTCGGGCTTGACGATGGCCACCCAGTATTCAACGGAGCCCTTGCCCGAACCCATACGGGATTCGGCGGGGTGTTTGGTGATGGGCTTGTGGGGGAATATGTCTATCCACACCTTGCCGCCCCTCTTTATGAACCTGGTCATCGCGATACGCGCTGCCTCTATCTGGTTGGAAGTGATTCTGCCGCCCTCTTCGGCAACCAGGCCGTATTCGCCGTAGGCAATCTTGTTGCCCTTCTGCGCACGGCCGCGGATTCTGCCGCGGTGCTGCATTCTTCTTTTAACTCTCTTGGGAATTAACATTTTACTCTTCGCCTCCGTCTGAGATTATGAGCTTTTTGGAACCCGTGAGCACTTCGCCCTTGTATATCCAGCACTTGATGCCGAGCACGCCGAACGTGGTGTGCGCTTCCGCAAAGCCGTAATCGATGTCCGCGCGGATGGTCTGAAGGGGAATGGAACCGTCGTGGTAGCTCTCGCTGCCGGCGATTTCTCTGCCGTCGAGCCTGCCCGATACGGTGATTTTAACGCCCCTTACGCCCGATTTGGACACTTTGGAAATCTGCTGTTTAACGGCGCGCCTGTAAGATACGCGCTTTTCGAGCTGTGCGGCAACCGATTCCGCAACGAGCTGTGCGTCCTGGTCTACCTTTTCGACCTTTTTGACGTTTATGATAATAACCTTGCCCTTGGTGAGCTTTGCAAGGTCCTTCTTTATTACGTCTATCTCCGAACCGCCCTTGCCGATTAAAACGCCGGGACGGCCGGTGTATATCGTAACTTCTACCTTGTTCGCAGCGCGCACGAGCGTTATCTTGCTTATCGCCGCTTCGTAATATTTCTTTTTAAGGAAGGTACGGATTACGTTGTCTTCCTTGAGGTGTTTGGCGAAATCCTTTTTGTCGGCATACCACTGGGTATCCCAGGGCTTGATTACGCCTACCCTTAAACCGTGAGGATTAACTTTCTGTCCCATACTTACTCTCCTTAAATGTTCTTCGCGTCAAGAATGACGGTGATGTGGCTGGTTCTCTTTAAGATTGCCCTGCCGCGCCCTTTGGATACGGGCTGCATCCTTTTAAGGTGAGGGCCGCCGTTTGCGAACGCTTCGGCTACGACGAGGTCGCCCCTGTCCATGCCCATGTTGTGTTCGGCGTTGGCCGCTGCGGATAAAAGCACTTTTTTAACTTCGTCCGAACCGCCCTTGTTGCAGTAGGTAAGTATGGCTTCTGCCTCCTCCACGCTCTTGCCGCGGATAAGCGCGAGCACCGTTCTCACCTTGTAGGGGGAAATCCTTATATACTTTGCCGTGGCGTGAGGGCGGTTGTCCCTCTTTTCGGCAATTCTTTCAACCTTTTTATTCATGTTGCTTGCCATAATTCTTTCTCCTTACTTCTTGGTGGTCTTAGCCGCGTGACCCTTGAACGTGCGGGTGGGCGCGAACTCGCCGAGCTTGCAGCCAACCATGTCCTCGGTTACATACACGGGAACGTGCTTGCGGCCGTCGTAAACGGCGATTGTGTGACCTACCATCTGGGGGAATATAGTGGTAGCCCTTGACCACGTTTTAACGACCTTCTTTTCGCCCGCTGCGTTCATCGCCTCTATTCTCGACATGAGGCGCGCTTCCGCGAAAGGTCCCTTTTTAACGCTTCTCGACATTTCCTATATCCTCCTTAATTTATCCTCTTTAATATGAACTTGGAAGAGGTGTTCTTCTTCTTTCTCGTCTTATAGCCGAGAGCAGGCTTGCCCCAAGGGGTCATAGGGCCTGCATGGCCTACAGGGCTCTTGCCCTCGCCGCCGCCGTGAGGGTGGTCGTTGGGGTTCATGACGGAACCGCGCACGGTGGGACGGGTGCCGAGGTAACGGGTTTTGCCCGCCTTGCCGAGGTGCACAATCTCGTGCTCGAGGTTGCCTACCTGACCTACGGTAGCCTTGCATTTTACGGGGATGAGCCTCATTTCGCCCGAGGGCATTTTGAGGGTTGCGTATGCGCCCTCTTTTGCCATTATCTGGGCGGAGATGCCTGCGGCCCTCGCTATCTGCGCGCCGCGGCCGGGCTGCATCTCTATCGCGTGAACGACGGTACCTACGGGGATATCCGAAAGGGGAAGCGCGTTGCCGGCCTTGATGTCGGCGCCGCTGCCCGATACCACCTTATCGCCTACCTGAAGGCCTACGGGAGCAAGGATATACCTCTTTTCGCCGTCGGCGTATGCAAGAAGGGCGATGTGCGCCGAACGGTTGGGGTCGTACTGAATGGACTTGACCGTTGCGGGGATGCCGTCTTTATTGCGTTTGAAATCGATGATTCTGTATTTGGTCTTGTTGCCGCCGCCGATGTGACGGACGGTTATCCTGCCCATGTTGTTTCTGCCGCCCGTCTTGCGCTTGTCGTGCAGGAGGCTCTTTTCGGGCTTGTCGCCCGTGAGCTCGCTGTAAGCGTTTACGGTCATGAAGCGGCGGGCGGGTGACGTAGGCTTATATCTTTTAACTGCCATTTTTCCTGTCCTCCTTTACGACAATGAGGCGAAGAACTCTATCGCTTTGGAATCAGCCTTGAGCTGAACGATTGCCTTCTTGTAATCGGGGGTGTAGCCCGCGTTCCTGCCCATTCTTTTTAACTTGCCCTTGCAGTTTACGGTGTTCACGCTTGCAACCTGAACGCCGAAAAGCTTTTCAACCGCAAGCTTTATTTCGGTCTTGCTCGCCGCCTTTGCAACGACGAAAGTGTACTTCTTGTCGGCTATGCCGTCGTAGCCCTTTTCGGTAAGGAGGGGCTTTATGATGATGTCTTCAGCAACCATTATTCTCCGTAAACCTCCTCTATCTTCTTAACGGCTTCCTTGGTGAGAACAACCTTGCTGTTCGCAACGACCTCGTAGGTGGAAATCTGCGCCACGGGGAGGGTGTTGAGCTTCTGAATGTTCTTCGCCGCGCGGATTACGAGCTGGTCGTCGTTGTCCATTACGACTACTGCCGACTTGTCGAGGTGAAGCGCGTTTTTGAAAGCCACCATCTCTTTGGTCTTGCCTTCCTTTACGGAGAGGCTGTCGATAACTATGAGTTCGCCGTCGGCAACCTTTTTGGAGAGCGCCGAAACGAGCGCGGCAGCCTTGGCTTTTCTGTTCATGTCTTTGGAGAAGTCGCGGCTCTTGGGCGCGAATACTACGCCGCCCTTAACCCACTGGGGAGCCCTTATAGAGCCCTGGCGGGCATTGCCCGTACCCTTCTGTCTCCAGGGTTTTCTTCCGCCTCCCCTTACTTCCGTACGGGTGAGCGTCGACTTCGTTCCCTGCCTTTCGTTGGCAAGACGGGTTACAACCGCCTGGTGAATGAGAGGCTCGTTGTATTCGGCCCCGAATACCTTTTCGCTTAATTCTATGGTGCCGGCCTCGCTGCCGTCCATCTTATATACTTTTACGCTGGGCATCTTCTTTCTCCTTATTTAACGGTATCGTTAATGGTTACGACGCTGCCCTCGGGTCCGGGAACGGAGCCCTTAATCAGAATGCAATTTCTTGCAACGTCTACTCTTACTACTTCAAGGTTCTGAATGGTTACGTTTTCCACGCCGTAGTGGCCGGGAAGGCGCTTGTTTTTGAATACCCTCGAAGGGGTGCTGTTCGCGCCCATGGAGCCGGGTTCCCTGTGTACGGGGCCGACGCCGTGCGTTTCCTTCAGCCTGTGCTGGTTCCATCTCTTGATTACGCCCGAGAAGCCGTGACCTTTGGTTACGCCGTGCACGTCAACCCTGTCGCCTGCGGCGAACACGTCGGCTTTAACCTCGCCGCCTACCGAGTAGGACGAAAGGTCGTCGAGCCTGAACTCTTTGAGCACTTTGCAGGGCTTTACGCCCGCCTTTTTGAACTGACCGAGTTCGGGCTTGTTGAGGTTCTTCTCGCTCGTCTCGTCAAAACCGAGTTTTAAAGCGGCATAGCCGTCTTTTTCAACAGTTTTGATTTGAACAACGGGGCAGGGACCCGCTTCGATTACGGTTACGGGGATAACCTTGCCCTCTGCCGTGAAGACCTGCGTCATGCCTGCCTTGCGGCCGATGATTGCTTTATTCATTGATAAAGTTCCTCCGATTAATATTTATGGATAATACCGCGCCCCGCCGTCGCGCCATACATACATTTGCAAGTATGTCGTCAGCGAGCCGTAGAGTATTGAAAACTGTTTTGAATATATATTATATGGTATAAAAAAATCTTTTACCGCAGCGAAACCTGCCAATAATGACTTCATAGATACGAGCAGAGCAAGGCGCGCGAGGAAAACCTGAAGGAGTTTACTTAAGCGTAAATGACTGAAGGTTGCCACAGTGCAACACCGCTATGCGAAGTATATATGAAGGCAGGCGGACTTATAATTTTATCTTGATATCCACGCCCGCGGGAAGATGTACCGTATCAAGTAATTTTGCGTTGGGGGTGTAGATGTCGATGATTCTCTTGTAGGTGCGCTGTTCGAACTGCTCGCGGCTGTCCTTGTCTTTGTGGGGGCCGCGGAGGATGGTCACTATCTCCCTCTCGGTGGGAAGGGGAATGGGCCCGGATATTTTGGCTCCGCTCTTCTTCATAGTCTCTACTATTCTCGATGCCGCGAGGTCTACCAGCTCGTGGTCGTATGCCGCAAGTTTGATTCTGATTTTCTGTCCTGCCATTTTCGTTCTCCTTTTTATACTAACAACTTATGATTTTTAAATTGTGTCAACTTATCCGTGCGTATCGCGGCTTATCAATAAAAAAAGCCGACAATTCGGCGCAAAAAGAAAAAGCCACGGTTAGTCGCCGGAGTCTGGCCCCGACATTTGTCAGCGCAAATTATCTGTCCGCCACGGCTTAGACTGGCGGGTTTTGCAGTAACTTTACGCCTCAACCCATACGCATTCTTTGACACGCTCGACTATTATATTAGACGCGCGCCGATTTGTCAAGCGTTTGAAAGCAGATTTTTTGCGCATTTTTTCGCTTTTTTCGCCGCATTTGCCCGCGTTTTGAGTACTTTTTGAACGATTGCCGCACCTTGCGTTTTACCGCCCGAAAAACATACAATATATTGACAAAATAAGCCAAAAGTATTCAATATTTAGGCAAAAACCGTGCGGCGGCGCTACGAAAATAGCGCCGCCGCACGCAGTACAAATTTTTTAAAGTTTTGCTATAATATTTTCTTATACCTCCTATTTTTACAGCTTTTAACAGATTTTTGTTAAAATTTAACACAAATTGCCCTTCCTCCGCCCCTCCGCACCTGTAAAATTTTTATGAAATTTTTCTACGGAGTTGTAAAAAACGCCGCCGCGGCAGAACTGCCGCGGCGGCTTATCTTAAATATTTTACACCTTATTATAAAGCGCCTTTCAGAAGCGAGCAACAATCCCTCAGTCACGCTTCGCGTGCCACCTCCCTTTACACAAGGGGGGCAAATCGGAGCGCGCGGAAGGTTTGAAAAGAATAATGTGCGCAAGGCGGGTTTCCCGCCGTTAGCGCGACTCAATTTGTCGCGCGAGCGAGCTCGCTGGAGGTGAATTCGCGCGACTATATAATCGCGGGCACTGAAAAGTCGCGCGAAGAGGAACTTAGTTCCTCAAATCACGGAATTTTTACGGCTCGGCCAGCCGCAAAAATTCGTGAACTCAGTAAAATGTGGCTACTTCCTGCTCTGGCTTCTCCGCGGGCTCCAATTTTTCGGCAATAAGCACGGGCCCCTTCGAGCGGTAAACCGAGTTGTACTCGTACATTATCTTGCCCGTGACGGTGAGCCAGTCGCGCGTTTTTACCTCTGCGGCCTGTTTGCCGCACTTTACAGCGAAGCCGTCGTAGGCGATATCCGCCTCGCAGCACGTCATGATATAGCGCCCGAGCACTATATAGCCCGCGGGCACCTTTTTATTTACCGCCGCCATGCCCTTGAAGCGCACCGTTTTGCCGATGTAGCTGTCCAGCTTTTCCGCCACGTCGCGGTAGAAGAGCGCAAAGTCCCTGTCCTCTATCTCTATCACGGGCGCGTTTATGTCGAAGGGGAGCGGGTCTTCGATGTCGTCGAATTCGGCTTTGCCCCCTATATATTCGTAAACTATGTCGGGTCTGCGGGAGATTGCGCGCACGACTTTGTGAAACTCGTTCTTTTCGTACTCGCCCTTGAAGCGGTTGAATACGACCATCTGCGTGAGCTGTATTTTGTCGTACACGAGCTGGCGCATGTTGCGGTTGTAATTCAAGAACGTGCCCGCGTCGAAGAAGGTCATCATCTGGTTTATAACCCAGTCCTCGGGCATGGCGTCGAAGAACGCCTGCAAGAGCCACGTGCCGTTGTATTCGACGAGCACGCGGTCGCACTGATGTTTCTGCGCAAGCGCCGTAAGGTTCTCCTGCGTGAGCTCGGACTCGCTTTCGAGATACTCGATTGCAACGTTTTTCACCTTGAATAGGTGAGGGTCGTACTCCTCCTCTCCCTCCTCGCAGACGAGCACGAGCGTCTTTTCGCCGCTGTTCATGCGCTTATCTTCGAGCGTTTCCTGAATGAATTTAGTTTTGCCCGACTCCAGAAAGCCGAGGAACATATATACTGAAATTTCTTCCGACATAATTTAGCGCCTTATACAAGTAATTAATAGCTTCATAGAAGCGGCTATAACCGCTGTCATTTCGACTAAGCGAATGTAATGAGTGCATGGAGAAATCTCAACAAAAAGATTTCTCGACTGCGCTGCGCTCCGCTCGAAATGACATGAGGGGGGGACAATCAGCGGATTCATAGAAGCGAGCAGAATCCCCCCTCTTCGCTTCGCTCAGTCCCCTCTTACAGCTAAAGCGGTAAAGGGGGCAAGGTATCTGCTCAGATAACCCTCGGAGAAGCGAGCAGTACGCGGAGCCGGCGGAAGTCGTGAAGGAGCTTACTTTGAGGTAAGTGACTGAACGAAGCCGTAACGGCGACAATGTAATGCGACGCTTATACGAGGGAAAGCGAAGAAACGAACGGAGTTAGTCGCCTACTCCGAAGAGGGAGGCAAGCTCCTCCTTATCCAGCTTGCTGCCTATTACGCACAGACGGCCCGTGTAGGAGGGAGCACCCTCGTGGACGTCGGGTTCGCCGGGGTTGTAGTCGAAGTGCAGCCATTTGCCGTCTTTGCCCGCGACTATGCCCTTTGCGCGCAGCACCATGCCGTATTCCACAGCGTTGGTAAGCTGGGAGAGTATTGCTTTGAGCTCGTCCGCAGAGTAGGTTTTTGCCGTCTCTACACCCCAGCTCTCAAACACCTCGTCGGCGTGGTGATGGTGATGATGTCCGCAGCCGCACCCGTCGCCGTGGTGATGGTCGTGCTCCTCTTCGTCCTCATGGTCGTGGTGATGGCAGCAGTGTCCGTGCTCGTGCTCCTCTTCGTCCTCGTCCTCGTGGTCGTGGTGATGGCAGCAGTGTCCGTGCTCATGTTCCTCCTCGTCCTCGTCCTCGTGGTCGTGGTGATGGCAGCAGTGTCCGTGCTCGTGTTCCTCTTCTTCGTCCTCGTCCTCGTGGTCGTGGTGACGTTCGAGGGCGTCCTTTCTGAGCTGTTCCATCTGCTCCTCTAAGGTGTCGCTGTGCTCCATGGCGGCGAGAATTTCAGCGCCCGTAAGCTGCTGCCAGGGCGTGGTAACGAGCGTCGCCTTAGTGTTGTGCTCGCGCACGAGCGCAACGGCGTTTTTGAGCTTTTCCTCGCCCGCGACGTCGGCATGCGTGAAGATTATGCAGTTTGCCGTTTCTATCTGGTCGTTGAAGAACTCGCCGAAATTCTTCATATACATTTTGCACTTTGCGGCGTCGACGATTGCCGTATAAGTGTTTATGGTGCAATCCTTAAGGTCGGCGCTGTAAACTGCGCGAATGACGTCGGAGAGCTTGCCCACGCCCGAGGGTTCAATCAGAATCCTGTCGGGATTGTACTCCTCGCACACCTTTTTTAACGCCTTGGCAAAATCGCCCACGAGCGAACAGCAGATACAGCCCGAGTTGAGCTCGTTAATCTTTATGCCCGCGTCGGCGAGAAAGCCTCCGTCTATGCCGATATCGCCGAATTCGTTCTCAATGAGGACGAGTTTTTCGCCGGCGTAAGCCTCCTTTATCAGCTTTTTGATGAGCGTGGTTTTGCCCGCGCCGAGGAAACCGGAAAAAATATCTATCTTTGTCATTGCAAATCACTTCCTTAAAAATTTTTTCTCTACACTATTATATAACCCCCTTTTGCAAAAAGCAAACCGGGGACTTTATTTTTTAAACGGAAAATGGCGCCGCCGCGAAAAATTCGCGGCGGCGCCATTTATTTTTTTGGGTATATGTTTGCAAAGTCGGATTTTAAAAACAGAAAATTACTTTATTTCGCTCGCTTTGAGCAAAAATTTCTGACCGTTCATAAACGAGAGCTCCAGCCCGCCGTCGCGCTTTTTGGTTTCGCACACGAAAAACTCCTTTATGAGCGGTTCAAGCTCCTCCGTAATGCGCTCTCCGCCAAACCTCTCTTCACGCATGGCGGCAAGCATTGCCTCCCACTGCTCTTCGCTGTATTTACCGAATTTTTTATCCATATGTTTACTCCTTTAAAATTTTTCTTTTGCACAAATTAATTGTACTTCAATTATATACTCTTTCCGTTTATCACGCAACAAAAATGATGGACAAATAGAGCATAATTTTGTGTAGAAAAAGGACTTGTTTATGGATATTTTGTCGAATTTTGCCGAAAGACTGAAAGAATGTATGGAAGAGCGCGAAATAAAATCGCCCACGCTTGCAAAGGCAATCGGAGCAAACAGGACAACTGTTTCGGAACTTTTACGCGGCGAATATCTGCCGAGCAACGAGCACATGATTGCCATAGCCGATTATTTCAACTGTTCGGCAGATTACCTGCTGGGTTTGGAAGAATTTCCAAAAGAGAAAACGTTCGGTAAGAACCGCCCATTTTCGGAATCATTTTCTTTATGCCTGAAAGAAAGCAAAACTTCACAATATAAATTTCACAAAGCGACGGGTATTTCATACTCGGTAATTTATGGCTGGTTACACCGCGGAGTTGTCCCGACAGTGACAAGCATAATTGCACTTTCAAAATATTTCGGCGTTTCGGTTGATTTTCTGCTGGGCAGAACCGATTAAAATTTAATTTATATATTTAAAATCAATAAAACCTGCCGCCCGCACAAAATTTGTGCGGGCGGCGCCGTTTATAAACATATAAAATAAATTAATCAGACCTTATTTATTATAAAATTAGCCTGTATATATGGCGAAAATAACGCATTTTTTACTGTGTTTTTTGCCGGCCATCAAAGAAATTTTATGCCGCGGGGCGCAACCGCCCCGCGGCATTTTTTTAAGAATTTTTGCGCGATTTTTAATTTAAAAAATTAATTTTTCGCAATTATTTATTGGGCTTGTCGTAGCGCAGTTTGCGGAACGTGCCGTCTTCCTTATGTATCATTATGCTCGCTTCCTGGTTCTGCGCGAGCGCCTTTGCATAGTCGATGGCCTGAGCCTGAGTGTCGAACAGTTTTATGGCCTTTTTGCCCTTATTGAACTTTATCTGCCACTTGCCGTCGGACATGCGCTTGGTAATGTGATATACCTTCGGGCCGTTGTATTTTGCCGCCGCCGAAATTTCAGCCGCAGCCTCCGCCTCGTCGTCGACCTCCTCCGCGGGCGCGGTTTTTGCCGCGGCGGGAGTGGGTTTTTCCGCCTTTACGGGCTCGGTTTTTACAGGCTCTGTTTTAACGGGTTCGCTCTTTTGCACGGGCGCTTCCTTTACAGTTTTTGCCGCAGGGGCCTCGCTCTTTTCCTGAGCGGGAGCAGCGGGCGCAGATTTTACGGGTTCGGGCTGAACTTCGGGTTCGGCTTCATCGGCCCAGTCGGCAGGAGCCTCCTCCTTTTCTTCCTTTACCTTTTTAGGTTTTGCGGCGGGGGCGCTGCCACCCTTCTTCTCGCGCACGCGCTTGGCGGCGAGCACGGCTACCGCAATGATAATGACGAGCACGGCTACGCCTATGATTATCCACGAATAGATGGGAAGCCCTGCAAACTCGTCGGTAATAGCTAAGAGATTCACGTAAGTTTTCCTCCGATTAAATTTTTTTGGGAAGCAAGGAATTTGGGTTCGTATTACTTCCCTTACAGTATATCAAAGCGGCGCGCAAATAGCAAGCGTACGGCGCAAAATGGCGGCAAATTCGATAAAACAGGAAATAAACCGCCGTTTTGCCCCATTAAATACCGCGGGAAAATCTTTTATTTGCAGGCCGTATGAAAGCCGCTTACGACTTTACGAGCGACTGCACGACGTTTTCGGGAGCGAGCTCGAAGCGCTCGAAAGTTTCGATAAACTTGCCCCTGCCCTGCGTGAGCGAGCGGAGCGTCGTCGCATACGTGAGAAGTTCCGCCTTGGGCGCCTCTGCCGTTATCACCTGCATTTCGTCCTGCGCGTCCATGCCGATTATCCTGCCGCGGCGCTTGTTCAAATCGCCCAGAACGTCGCCTAGGTACTGCTCGGGCACGCCTATCCTGAGTTTGGAATAGGGCTCTAAAATTGCGGGCTTCGCCGCCTTCATGCCCTCTTTAAAGGCAATCTCGGCGGCCGCCTTGAACGCCGCCTCCGAACTGTCTACCTCGTGGTAGCTGCCGTCGGTGAGCACCGCCCTTATGCGGATTACGGGATAACCTGCGAGCACGCCGTGGGGCAGGCACTCGATTATGCCCTTTTCGACGGCGGGTATGTACTGTTTGGGAACGGAACCGCCGACAACCTCTTCGGCGAACTCGAAGTCCTGCTCGCACGGCTCGAAGCGCATCTTGCAGTGGCCGTACTGTCCGTGTCCGCCCGACTGCTTTTTATACTTGCCCTCGGCGAGCGCCGTGCCGAGAATGGTCTCTTTGTAGTTTATCTGAGGGGTGCGCAGGTCGGCGTCGGCGCCGAACTTTGCCTTCAGTTTCTTGTTTATTATGTCGAGGTGAACTTCGCCCTGACCTCCGATTAACGTTTCGCCCGTGTCGGCAATCTTGCGCACGCCGAACGACTTATCTTCCTCCTCCAGGCGGGCAAGCCCGGAGAAAACCTTGTCTTCAGTGCCCTTGACCTTGGCATATACCGCCATGAACAGCACGGGGCGGGGGAAGAGAATGGGGTCGAACTTAACGGGATGAGCCTCGTCGCACAGCGTGTCGCCCGTGTTGGTGTTGGTAAGCTTGGATACGGCGCCTATGTCGCCCGCGGTGAGCTCGGAGACGGGCTCCTGCTTTTTGCCCTTTAAAAGATACAGCGCGTTTATGCGCTCGGTCTGCCCCGTCGTGGCGTTGAGCACGGTCATGCCCGTCTTTAAAACGCCGCGGCATACCCTTAGATAATTCATCTTGCCGACGAAGGAATCGACGGCGGTTTTGAACACCTGCGCCGCGAAGGGCTGTTCGTCGTCGCAGTCAATCTGCACGACCTCGTCCTTATTTATGTCGGTCGCAAGCAGGTCGCCGCGCTCCGACGCGTCGGGCATATACTTTACTATCTCGTTCATGAGGTTTATGACGCCGCGGTTATTTAAGGCGCTGCCCGCCATTACGGGAATGGTATTTATGTTCTGTATGCCCTTCCTTATGCCGTGGATAATCTCGTCGCGCTCGAGCGAGCCCGTCTCGAAATACTTTTCGAGCAATACGTCGTCGTTCTCCGCCGCCGTCTCGGTGAGCGAAAGCTGCATCGCGGCGAGTTCTTCGCGCTTGTCGTCGGGAATGGGAATCTCCTCGGGGCCGACGCCCGTGAAGTGATAGGCGCGTTCGGTGAGGGCGTTTACGAAGCCCGCCATCTTGGTGCCCTCCATTATGGGTATCTGTATGGGGGCTATCTTGCCGTGATATTTTTCCTCTAAGGCGGCGACTGTGCCGTTGTAGTCGGCATTGTCTTTATCCATGCCGTTTATGAAGATTACCATCGGCTTTTTGGCTTTGAGGCAGGCGTTTATTGCCTTTTCGGCGCCTACGGTCACCGTGCCGCTCGCACCCATAACGACGAGCGCGCCGCCGCACGCGCGCATGGCCTCGTTGAACTCGCCCTCGAAGTCGTAAAATCCGGGCACGTCTAAAAGATTTATCTTTGTCTCCTTCCACACGGTGTAGCATACGGAGAGCGAAACCGACATTTTGCGCGCTATTTCCTGCTCGTCGTAGTCGGAGACGGTGGTGCCGTTCTCTATCTTGCCCATACGGTCGATGGAGCGGCCGTTGAACATAATGGCCTCGCAGAGGGTGGTTTTACCCTCGCCGCTGTGCCCGATGATTGCGATGTTGTGAATGTTTTTTGTTTCGATGCTCATATTTTAAGTCCCTTATCATAAATTTGCGCGCAAAAGCCGCGCACGCGCGTGCGCAAATCGCCGCGTACAATTCAATTATACAGTATGTTTTTTAAAATTGCAATACCCAAATTTTTTTAAAGGTGTTCGCGACATTTTGTATGGAGCGGTAAAATAAAAAATGCCCCGCACATATGCCCCAAACACCGCAAAAAAATTATTACATAACATATGGGCGCGCGGGCAAAATTGCCCGCGCG
>DVFR01000038.1 GCA_018713165.1 Candidatus Coproplasma stercoravium
GCTCTTATCTTACTAAGCGGAGTTTTTTATGTCAATCTCTCTTAAATCTAAAGTTTTTTTCCACTGGCATAGCCAGTGGTTGTCTCAAATAAAGCCTGCCGTAATTTCGGCAGGCTTTATTTGTGGTTAAAGCGTGCAGCGGCGCGGGAGATTCCCGCGCCGCTGCATATTTTTATGATATTGTTCACAAAAGATTAGATTTCCCTGCCGACAAGATAATCCACCGTACAGCCGAAAAATGCTGATATGAGTACGATATTGTCGGCGGAGGGAGTAGTATCGCCACGCAACCAGTTATAAATTGCCGATTCAGGTATGCCCGTTTGGTCGCGCAGTTCTGATTTCCGTTTATTAAAGTGCTCAAACATATACGCGAATCTATTGGCAAATGGCGGGCTGGGCATAAACTTGTTGGCACGGTTTTCGTCGTCGATGGCGAGCAAAAAGTCGAGCGTACAATTAAAGTAATCGGCAAGTTTAATCAACACATTGAGCGACGGGGCGAAAATGCCTTCGAGATATCTGTTTATCGTATTCCTTTTGCACCCTATTTCTTCTGCAAGTTTTGGCGCATTTATTTCCCTGTCACTCATAAGCTCTGAAAGGCGTTCAGAGAAATTCGACAAAATAAACATAAATCAGACCCTTTTCTACAAAATATTATCTGCATAAAAAGGAACAAAAACTTGCGCGCTCCTAAATATGGTGTTAAAATATAAGTACATTAAAAAGCGCGCTTAAAATGAAAAAAAATTAATCGAGGTACGTCAAGGAGATTATTTATCATGGAAAACATTTTTAACGAAAACATTCAGGCGGCACGTGCCGTATTGAATGAAGGTAAAATTACGCCTTTAAGCCTTGCGGAGGAGTTTAAACCTTTATTCGATGACTATTTTGTTTGCAAAACGGATATTTGCACAGAGGGCTTGAAAATAGAATTTTTCAACGGGCAGAAATTTATTCTCTCCGCAAGGGAAGTAAGCTGAAAAAGTAAAACAATACATAAAAAGCCGCCGCACGGGGAGCTCCCCGTGCGGCGGCTTTTTGCAATGCGCAGCTGGCAAAATTAAGTATAAAATTATCGGTAAAAATTTATTTCATACGCTTTACTTATGTATTCGGCGGTGATATAATTCGTAACCGAAAAAGGGACGGCAGTTTCTGCCGTCGCTTAATTTTTTAGCATTTTGCCGAGATAAGAAAATTGTGAGAGGATATCGTTATGAAAAATACCGATTTAACCGTAGGCAAGCCCTTTAAGGTGCTTCTTTTATACATATTGCCCCTGTTCGGCAGCGCCGTATTTCAGCAGCTCTATACGCTCGCCGATACGATAATCGCGGGCAAATTCGCGGGGGCCACCGCGCTCACGGCAATCGGCGCGTCCAATTCTATCGTCAATATCCTTATGGCAATCGCCCTCGGCGCAAACGCGGGCTGTGCGGTGCTCGCCTCAAGGCTCTTCGGCGCAAAGAACAATTCTGGCGTAAAAACGGCGGTGTTCACCGCGCTGATATCGTTCACCGTACTCTCCGTCGTGCTCCTCGTCGTCGGCGTGGTAAGCTGCGAACCACTTCTTTCCGCGCTCAAAACTCCCGAGGAGGCGCTGGATGAAAGCGTAACTTACCTCAATATCTATTATTACGGTCTGCCCTTTCTCATCTTGTATAATCTCGGCACGGGTATCTTTTCAGCTCTCGGCGACAGCCGTACGCCCTTTATTTTCCTCGTCATTTCGTCGGTGA
Organism: Candidatus Coproplasma stercoravium; assembly: GCA_018713165.1. GTDB lineage: Bacteria > Bacillota > Clostridia > Christensenellales > Borkfalkiaceae > Coproplasma > Coproplasma stercoravium. Next base: position 1,749 of record DVFR01000038.1, read on the forward strand.
GCAACATCGTGCTCGACATCGTAATGGTGCGCCCGTGGGGCGTTGCGGGTGTGGCGTGGGCGACCTTCATCGCGCAGGGCGCGGCGTGCATACTCACGCTCATATTCGTATTTTTAAGGCTGCGCAAGCTGCCCTCCGATGAAAAGCCGCGCGCGTTCGTCCCTTCGGTGTTAAAAACGCTGCTCATACTCGCCCTCCCCGTAATGCTTCAGAACAGTTTCGTTTCGGTGGGCAACCTCGTCATACAGATACGCATCAACGAACTTGCAAACGTGCAGGGGCTGGGAATTACCGACGGTTTCACCGCGGGCGTAAAACTTATCGTGTTCTGCACCACCTGCTTCTGTACGTGCGCCAACGGGCTTACCAACTTCGTTTCGCAGTGCTACGGCGCGGGCAAATATGCGCGCATACAGGAGGGCTTTAAGGCGGCGCTCGTCATCTCCACGATAATGACGGCGGTGTTCGTCGCCGTATGCGAAATTTTCCCCCGCCAGCTCGTCGAACTCTTCATGTCCGCCGACGGCGATATCGCGCTCGCCGTCGACAGCGGCTCGCAGTACGTGGCGATAGTCGCGCCCTTCTTCCTGATAGTAAACGTAAAGGTCGTCGCCGACGACGCCGTGCGCGGCTCGGGCGGCAACCTCGGCTTTACCATAAGCACCTTTACCGACCTCATTCTGCGCGTGGCTCTCGTGTTCATTCTCACCATTCCGCTCGGGTTTGCGGGCGTCGGCTGGGCGTGGGCTATCGGCTGGACTCTCGGCGCGTTCGTCGCGCTCGCCTTCTACTTCAATATCCCCTGCCTCAAAAAACTCAGGAGGGAGAAGAGGGGCTCCGCCCACGAATTCGCCCGCGCATATGCCGCAAACGCCGAGGGTATCGGCAGCGCAGACGCCGCGGTATCCGCCGAAGGCAGTGCAGTCGCCGCACAATCCGTGCAGGCCGTGCCTGCGGAGGGTGAAAAAATGACCGAAAATTCGCAAAAAGCCGATTGAAATTTTAAATAAAGACGGCTTGATTTCTATGAAAACAGATGCGCGGGCAGAAAAACTCTGCCCGCGCATTTTTTTAATTTTTCCGCCCCGTAATTTATGTAAAAATTATGCGTGGACGTTGCATTTGCGGCGCCGAGGTAGTATAATCGGAAAAAGATATTCAAAATAATTCGGATAAAAAGGAGGAACGGTTCTGAAAACGCTGTATTTTATCGGCGGGGCGATGGGCGTCGGCAAGACGGCGACCTCGCGCGAGCTTAAAAAATTGCTCCCGTCCTGCGTACTGCTCGACGGCGACAACGTGTGGGATATGGAGCCGTTCGTCGTCAACGACGATACAAAAAAGTGCGTTATTTCCAACATAGTTGCCTGTCTTTCCAACTTTCTGGCGTGCCCGCAGTTTAAAAATATAATTTTCTGCTGGGTGCTCCATAAAAGGGAGATTGCCGAAGAAATTCTCGCGCGGCTGAACCTTGAAGGCGTGCGCGTCGTGCAGATTTCGCTGATTTGTTCGGAACATACCCTTTTAAAGCGGCTGGAAGGGGATATCTCCGCGGGACTGCGCAAAAGGGACGTTTGCGCCCGCGCCGCCGCATACCTTCCGCTGTATGCCGCCCTGCCTGCGATAAAGGTGGAGACCGACAGGCTGACCCCGCGCCAGGCGGCGGAGGTCATCGCCGGACTTTGAGGTGCAACGCTATGCTTATAAGAGAGTACCGCGCGGACGACCTGCCGCGCATCATAGAGATATTTGAAGATACGGTAAACACAGTCTGCCGCGCCGACTACACCCCCATACAGATATCGGCGTGGCTGGGCGCCGATTATTCGGGCTGGGACAGGCGGTACCGCGAAAGTTTTACGCTCGTCGCCGTGGCGGAGGGGGAGATTGTCGCGTTCGGCAATATGGTTGCGGACGCGGCGGCTTGCGGACGCGTCTGCGGCGGGCATACGCTCGGCTCAGGCGACGGCTATCTCGATATGCTCTACACGGCAAAAAATTACCTGCGCCGCGGCGTCGCCTCGGCGCTCTGCAAAGAGCTGGAAAAAGCCGTTCGCGGCGACATATATGCCGACGTATCCAAAACTGCGCTGCCGTTTTTCCTTGCGCGCGGGTATGAAATTATAACGCCGCAGCAGGTAACCCGCCGCGGCGTAAAAATAGGCAATTTCGCCTGCGTAAAGCGGCGGACATAAAGAGCGATGAGCCGCCTGCGGCGGCGTGATGGGTGGTGAGTAGCCCTGCGGGCTACGTGATGAGTGGTGAGTAGCCCTGCGGGCTACGTGGTGAGTGTAAACCCTTTCGCCTCACTTTCACTTTGTTCCCGTTCGGCACCTCCCCTTAAAAAGTGGAGGCTCCATTATGGAATTAATTTTTTAAATAATTTATGTCGCAAGGCGAATTTAGTTAACCATCGCCGCAGTAAAATACAGCGCGGTAGCCCGCGCGTTAAGCATTTTACAAGGAATAAATTATTGCTATAACTAATTTAAAATAAATAATGCCGAAAAAAACAAGCCCGAATTTAGTTCGGGCGTTAAGTGTTTTTACGACTTCCCGTACCTCACGGCAAAGATTTTTGCGTAGCGAAAAGATTTGCGTGAACTTTTTTCACTTCCTGTATTTCGACGGCGTTACTCCGTACTTCTTTTTGAACGCGTCTTTAAAATAGTTGCCGTCGGAAAAGCCGCAGCGCAGCGCTATTTCGGTTACGGTGTCTTTGGTGGAAACAAGCTCCAGCGCCGCGTGCTGCAATCTTATAAAGGCGAGGTATTCGTGCACGCCCAGCCCGGCCGCCTCCCTGAATTTTTTGGTGAGGTAGTTGGCGCTGTACCCGGCCACGGCGGCAACGTCGGCCGCGGTTATGTTTTCGGCGTAATTTTCGCTTATAAACTGCGCCGCGCGCACTATCGGCAGATCGGTGGTGTGTATGTCTGCGGGCAGTTCGCTCAAAAAGTTGCATTCGCGGCTGCACAAAAGCAGCAGTTCGGCAAGCAGCGTCCGCATCATCGGCGCCGTGCGCGCGTCGTCTATCTTCTCTTCGCGCACCATGCGCGATATCAGCGTTTCGAACTGTGCGCGGTATGCCTCTGGCACGCGGAATATGCGCACCCCGTCAAAAAAAGCCGCGCCGTGCGGCATGGCAGCCGCTATATCGCCGGCTATGTCACCCGTGCGGAAAAATACGTTGCTCCGCTTGCATGCCGACCGGGTGTAGCGGGTGTAGTGGAACACCTGCGGCGGAATAAACAAAAAGTCGCCGGTGTGCAGTTCGTACATGTTGTTGTCTATAAAAAAGCTACCCTCGCCGTTCTCTATGTAAAACAGTTCGCAGTGGGGGTGGCAGTGCGGCGCCGCCATAACGAATCCGGTTTTGTTCAGCCTGCTGTCGGCATGAATGCGGTCTAACATGCGCACGACTGTGCGCGATTGCGTCTGATCCATTTTTGCGCCTCGTTTTTGTGTTGAAAAATCAGTACTTTTTAATAATTATAGCGCTTAATCGGTAGAAAATCAAGAAAAACTGTTGTAAAATAGTTAGGCAAATCAAAGAAAAGAGGTATTAAGGTGCAAACGGTAGCAACGGCAAAAAAGCAGAAAAAGAAATATACGCTCTTTACGGGCAAACAGCTCCTGTGGCTGATTGCGCCCATAGTCATAGAGTCGATATTTTCAACTTCGCTCGGCTTTTTCGATTCGGCCATGGTCTCGCGCATAGACCCTGCGGGCAACGCGGGCATCGCCGTCTCCAACGTAGACCAGATAAACAATCTGATAATACAGCTGTTTTCGGCCTTTGCAACGGGCGGCGCCATAGTCACCAGCCAGTACCTCGGCGCGCGCGACTACGACAACGCCAACAAGAGCGCCCGTCAGATGGTCATGCTCGTGCTCCTCATATCGCTCGGCATAGCCGTCGTCTGCCTCATTCTCAACGCGCCCCTTCTCGACCTCTTTTTCAGCGACGTAAAGGCGGAGAGCCCGGCAACCTACCAATATGAGCGCGACTATTTTTACATAACGGCTGCCTCATTTCCGTTCATAGGTCTGTTCAACGGCTGTGCCGCGTTGTTGCGCGCCCAGCGCAAGAGTGTGTTTACAATGGTTTCGGCGGGCATAAGCTGCGTCGTGAACATCGGCCTCAACGCGCTGTTCATATGGGGATTCAACATGGAGGTGCAGGGCGCCGCGCTCGCAACGCTCATAGCGCGCGCCATTCCCGCAATATATATGTTTTTGCTACTCTCCAAAAAGAGTTACGTAGTGCACATCGGTGTGCTCGACTTTTTCAAACACTTCATTTTGTTGCATTTCGACGGCAAAATGATAAAAAAGATACTGTATATAGGCATTCCCAGCGGCATAGAGAGTTGCCTTTTCCAGCTTGGCAAGCTGCTGACTTTCCGCTTTGTAAGCGCGGGCTGCTACTTTGAAAAACAGCTCATAAACGGCGTGTGGGAGGATGTCAACCTGCAGGCCAACGCCAACTCCATAGCCAACGGCATAAACAACTATGCCTCCGTCGTCGGCGGCGGCATAGGCACCGCCAGCCTCACGGTAATAGGCCAGGCGGTCGGCGCGGGCGATACCGACCAGGTAAAGTACTACATAAAAAAGATGTTTGTCATTTCGTATATAGCAAACGCAATAGCCGTGACAATGTTCATGGCCACCGCGCAGTGGGTGATGCTCATATACGACTATCCCGAAGAAGCTTACGACATAGCCCTCAAATGCCTGTGGCTGTGCCTCTCGTTCCAGTTCTTCACCTATCCGCTCTCCTTCACCACGCCAGCCATATTAAAGGCCACGTCGGATGTAAAATACGTAATGTTTGCGGCGATATTCTCCATGATAGTGTTGCGCGTGGGCGTGTGCTTCGTGCTTGTGGACGATACGCTGACGCCGCTCTTTGAAAGCCTCTTCGGCTTCAAGTTCGAGCTCGGCGCCTTCGGCTTCTGGATAGCCATGTGCGCCGACTGGGTGGGCAGGTCGGTGCTCTTTGTGTCCCGTCTTTTAACGGGCAGGTGGAAAAAGGCCTCCGGCCTTATGGAGGAAGAGCCCGCCGACAGAATGAGCCGCCACGCCCTCAAACAGCGCACCCGCCGCGGCAAAAAGATAGAATATTTGCCGTACAGCAAAAAGCACGCGATAAAATTTTCAAGATAAAATTATTTTCGCGCCCGCCGCCTTTACAAGCGGCGGGCGCGGTGATATAATCGGTATAGCGGCAAGGCGTTGCGGACAAAAAGATTTTGGCGAAAGTAAAATAATTAACGTCGCAAGGCGGCTGTGCCGCCGCAGCAGGACCCGATTTGCGCATACCTGCGCCTGAGCAGGGTGAATTGCCACGATTACATAATTGAGGGCCCTGAGAATCGTGGCAAGAGGGGCAGAGCCCCTCAAACTCACGAAAAATTTAGTGCGCGGCCCGCGCGAAATTTTTGTGAATCAAGGAGTTTTTTATGTTTATCCAGATGTATCACGAGCGCTATATGCGCTTCCCCGAAGGCAAGGAAAAGGCGGTAACTTTCAGCTACGACGACGGCGTCGCGGCAGATAAAAAACTTATCGCAATACTCGACAAATACGGTTTAAAGGGCACTTTCAACCTCAACAATCTGCTCTTCGACGTTCAGTCGTGGCACAACCGCATGAACGAGGAGGATACCATAAATACCTACCTCGGTACCGAACACGAGGTCGCTCTTCACGGCGCGCGCCATATGTTCCTCGGCAAAGTTCCCGTGCCCCTCGCCATAAAGGAGGTGGCGGACAACCGCGCATATCTCGAAGAGAAGTTCGGCAGAATTGTCGACGGAATGGCGTACGCGTACAGCGGCGTGAACGACGAAACCGCCTCCGCGCTCAAAGCTTTGGGCGTAAAGTATGCGCGAACCACCGTGTCGACCCACTCCTTCGCGCTGCCGACCGACTGGCTGCATTTAAACCCTACCGTGCACCATACCGAGCCCTGCCTTAAAGAGCTCACCGATAAGTTTCTTGCGGGCAAGCCCTCCGACGAGTTCAAACATCGCGAGCCGTGGCTGTATTACGTTTGGGGTCACGCCTACGAATTTGACGACAACGACAACTGGGACGTTATTGAAGACCTGTGCAGGCGCGTCGGCGCGGACAAAAACGTATGGGCGGCTACCAACGGCGACATCTACGACTATGTGAAGTGCTACGAGAGCCTCGTATATTCCCTCGACGGCGAGAGGGTGTACAATCCCTCGCACCGCCCCGTCTGGGTAGAGATACGCGCAAAGACTTACAGGATAGGAAGCGGCGAAACCGTTCTTTTCGATACTGTAAGAGATTAATACGAACCTGATTTAAAGCGGGAATATTGCAGCACTATCTGCGTTAAAGCCCTTGACCGTGCCACAGGGCTGCCGGCATAAAAATTGTATTGGATGCGGCATATGTGCCGTGCAAAGCCGCCGCGGGCGCCGCCCGCGGCGGCTTTTGCTGAAAAATTTTTTCGGGAATCTGAAAAAGGTCTTGAAAATTGCGGAATTTAGTGTTACCATATAAAGGCAAAACAAATTTGCTCGGTTTTAAGGAGGGAGAGTATAATGATTCTGGACCAGTTCAGCTTAAAGGGCAAAGTGGCAATCGTCACGGGCAGCAACACGGGGCTCGGGCAGGGCATAAGCCGCGCGTTCGTCGAGGCGGGCGCAAAGGTAGTCGGCGTTTCCCGCCGTCCCAGCACCGAAACCAAGGAGATGCTCGGCGATGATTTCCACAACATAATAGCCGATTTGAGCACCTGCGACGTCATTCCGCAGGTGGTGGAGGGCACTCTCGCGCAGTTCGGCAGGGTGGATATCCTCGTGAACAACGCGGGCATAATCAAACGCCAGGATTCCATCGAGTTCTCCGAGGAGAACTGGGATTCGGTAATCGCCGTAAACCTCAAAACGGTGTTCTTTTTAACGCAGGCTGTGGCAAAGCAGTTCATAAAGCAGGGCAGCGGCGGCAAGATAATAAACATTGCCTCCATGCTCTCTTATCAGGGCGGCATAAGGGTGCCCTCATACACGGCGTCAAAGTCGGCGATAAGGGGCATTACCATGACGCTCTCCAACGAGTGGGCGAAATACGGCATCAACGTAAACGCAATCGCCCCCGGATATATGACGACGAACAATACCCAGCAGCTCCGCCAGGACGAGGAGCGCTCGGCCGATATCCTCGCGCGCATTCCCGCCGGCAGGTGGGGCACTCCCGCCGATTTGGAGGGCGCCGCCGTGTTCCTCGCATCCTCCGCGTCGGACTATGTAAACGGCTTTACGCTCGCGGTAGACGGCGGCTGGCTGGGAAGATAAACGACGTATTCGCAAAAAAACGCCGCGCCTTCGGGCGCGGTTTTTTTGTATAAAAAAATCCCCGCTGCATTCCGTCAGATTGCGGCGCACGGCCGCAATACTTTTTACGCAAATATTACAACCCCGTGCGTACTTTTTTACATCTTTGCGGTATAATCGAACCGTAAAACAAATTCGGGCGGCGCGGTTGCCGCTCTAAGTTCCGGTCTGTGGATATGTGCGGGGCAATTTAAAAGGGTTGTGCAATAATCTGCTGAGTATTTTGCCCCGCATGTAATATAGTCATCATATTTTTCCCCTGTCGTACGGCGGCGCGGAAGGTTTTTCCCTTCCGCGCCGCCTGAGTTTTACCGCCGCGGCGCCCTTCGCGGCGGTATTTTTGCAGCCCCCGCCGCGCGTGTCAGCGGCGCGCGTGCGCGAACCATAAATAAAAATGTTAAATTATCCGAAAATTGTATCATTTGCTCCGTTTTGTATATTTACTTGAAGGCGCGCAAACACTATAATTTATGTGTACGATTATTAAATCGCGCGCGGCGCGCAAAAAGCGATAATAAAGCTGTTGCCGCGCAAATGGAGAGAAATCTATGACAGAAAATGTAAAAGCAAAGATTGACGCCGTAGTCGAGGAATTCGGTAACATAGGCATTGTCCCCGTTATCAAGCTCGACAAGGTCGAAAATGCCGAAAAGCTTGCAAAAGCTCTGCGCGACGGCGGCATCAACTGCGCCGAAGTAACTTTCCGCGCAAAGGGCGCCGACGAGGTAATCGCGCGCATGGTAAAGGCTTATCCCGACATGATGGTAGGCGCGGGCACCGTGCTCACCTGCGAGCAGGCCGACGCGGCATACGCCGCGGGCGCCAAATTCTGCGTTGCCCCCGGCCTCAACCCCAAGGTGGTAAAGCACTGCCTCGATAAGGGCATACCCTTCGCCCCCGGTCTTTCCTCCGCGAGCGAGATTGAGCAGGCTTTAGAACTCGGGCTCGACTTCGTCAAGTTCTTCCCTGCGGAACAGGCGGGCGGCGTTGCATACATTAAGTCGGTTTGCGGCCCCTACCAGAACATGCGTTTCATGCCCACGGGCGGGGTTTCGGCGGACAACCTCAACAGCTACCTCGCATACAACAAAATCGTTTGCTGCGGCGGCAGCTGGATAGTTCCCGCCAAGGCGCTTGCAGAGGAGAACTGGGACGAGATTACCCGCCTTTGCAAGGAGGCTATCGACAGGATGCTCGGCTTCGAGATGGTTCACGTCGGCCTCAACTGCGCAAACCCCGAAGAGGCGGAGGCGGTTGCCGACAAGTTCGAGGCCGCGTTCGGTTTCAAAAAGAAGGTGGGCAACAGCTCGGTGTTCGCGTCCACCTATATGGAGATGATGAAATCTCCCTTCAAGGGCGACAACGGCCACATCGCCATCGCCACCAACTCTGTAAAGCGCGCGGTATATCAGTTAAAGATGCGCGGCTTCGAGCCTGACGAAAGCTCTTTCAAATACGACAAGGCTACGGGCGAGATGAACGTGGCGTATCTTAAGGACCAGTTCGGCGGGTTTGCCGTGCACCTTGTAAAACGTAAGTAAGTCCGCTACGGCTTCATATAAGCGGCGTAATACGGTGTCGCGCTTACGGCTTCGTTCAGTCACTTACCTCTAAGTAAGCTCCTTCACGGCTTCCGCGCGCTCCTTGTCTTACTTGCTTCTATGAACCCTTTATGGGCTTTTATAAATAAGATAAAAATTTATTCTAAAATAATTATTTTGCGCAAGGCGGGTTTCCCGCCGATAGCGCGACACAATTTGCCGCGCAAGCGGGCTCACCGGAAGTGAATGGCGGCATTTCTATAATGGTGGGCGCTTAAAAATGCCGCCAGAGAAACTTGGTTTCTTAAACTCACGGAATTTTTTGTGCGTGACCCGAACGAAAAATTCGTGAATACTATAGCTATTATATTTTTAAGGAGAAAACATTTTTTATGAAAAAAATCGTAACCATGGGCGAGATAATGCTCCGCCTTTCCACCCCCAACAACGAAAAGTTCATCCAGGCAGACGAGTTCGACATCAACTACGGCGGCGGCGAGGCTAACGTAGCCGTTTCCTGCGCAAACTACGGCCACAAGGCAGAGTTTGTAACCGCTCTTCCCGCAAACGAGCTCGGCGACTGCGCCGTTGCCGCTCTCAGAAAGTACGGCGTTGAAACCGACCACATCGCGCGCTGCGGCGAAAGGCTCGGCATCTACTACCTCGAAACCGGTTCGGCTATGAGGCCTTCCAAAGTCGTTTACGACAGGGCTCATTCCTCCATAACGACGGCTACCGCCAAAGATTTCGACTTCGACGCAATCTTCGAGGGCGCCGACTGGTTCCACTTCACGGGCATCACTCCCGCCGTATCCGACAGCGCGGCAGTTCTCACCGAAGAGGCTTTAAAGGCAGCCAAGAAGCACGGCGTTACCGTATCGGTTGACCTCAACTTCCGCAAAAAGCTCTGGTCGAGCGAAAAGGCCCAGAAGGTTATGACCGGCCTCATGAAGTACGTAGACGTCTGCATCGGCAACGAAGAGGACGCCGAACTCGTTCTCGGCTTCAAGCCCGAAGCTACCAACGTTACCTCCGGCAAGCTCAACCTCGACGGTTACAAGTCGATATTCGAACAGATGGTTGCAAAATTCGGCTTCAAATATGCGATTTCTTCCCTCCGCGTAAGCCACTCGGCTTCCGATAACGGCTGGTCGGCCTGCATCTACAACGGCGCAACGGGCGAGTTCTATCATTCGAGAGAATACAGGATTTCCCCCATCGTTGACCGCGTAGGCGGCGGCGACAGCTTTGCGGCAGGCGTAATCACCGGCTTCCTCGACGACAAGGATTTCAAGTCCGCCCTCGAGTTCGGCGTTGCGGCTTCCGCCCTCAAACACACCATACCCGGCGACTTCAACCTCGTTTCCCGCAAGGAAGTTGACGCCCTCGCGGGCGGCGACGGCAGCGGCCGCGTTCAGAGATAATGAAGATTGCCTTCCGCACGCACGATTTGGGCGTAAAGGGGCTCGCCCCCGCAATCGAAAAGTGCAAAGAGTGCGGCATATCCGCCGTCCAGCTCGTCGCATACAAGTTTATGGACGAGCTCAAGTACCGGCCGGGGCAGCTCAACGCGGAGAATTCCGCCGCCCTCGGCGCGGCGCTTAAAGAGGCGGGCATAGACGTCGCTCTCATAGGCGCGTATTTCAACCCCGTCCACTCCAATCCCGAAAAGGTGGAAAACGGCGTGGCGGTGTTCAAAGAGTACCTCAGTTACTGCACCAACCTCGGTTGCGACATAGTCGGCTCCGAAACGGGCTCGTTCAACGATGATAAGTGGACGTACAATCCCTTAAACCGCACCGACGAGGCTCTCGGCAGGGTTATAAACACCTTCCGCGGCCTCGCCGAGTATGCGGCGGAGCGCGGCGTAAAGATAGGCATGGAGGGCGCGGCGGGGCACGTCTGCTACGACGTAAAAACGCTCAAACGCGCAATCGACGCCATAAACATGCCCAACGTGCAGGTCATATTCGATATATATAACTACCTCGACGCGTCCAACCACGGGCGTTACCTCGAAATTCTCGACGAAGGGTTAAAGACTTTTGCGGGCAAGATACGCGTTTTCCACATAAAGGACTACGTTTTCGAGGACGGAAAGGTAAAGCAGGTGCCGCCCGGCACGGGGCTTTTTGATTTCGACGCCATACTCTCCCGCATAAAGGCTTACGATAAAAACGCATATCTGGTGCTCGAAGGCACCACTGGCGAAAATATCGTGCCGTGCATTGAGTTCGTTACTTCAAAATGGAACAGTATCCGCTGAATTCTTTTGGCGGAGCAAAGCAATCCGAACCCAAGCCCCCTTGTGTAAAGGGGGGATAAGGGAGGGATTGAAAAAAAGCTGTTTACAATGCGGAACAATCCCTCAGACGGCTTCGCCGTCAGCTCTCTTTGCACAAGGGAGCCTTACCGTGCGCAAGGCGGACTTTCTCGCAGCAAAATTCAGCGCGGTAGCCCGCGCGTTAAGAATTTTGCAAGGAATAATTCACCACCGCAACAAATTCAAAATAAATTATGTTGGAAAAAGAGCAGCAGGGTTTCCCTGCGATACCTCTTTTTCACGACAATATACCTCACGGAAAAAGATTTTCGCAAAGCGGAAAGATTTTTCGTGAATAAAATTAAATAATGTCGCAAGGGCGGCTACGCCGCCGCAGCAGGCCCCAATTTGCGCATACCTGCGCCTGAGCAGGGTGAATTTGCGCAATTATATAAAATGCGGGCCCTGAAGATTGCGAAAAGAGGGGCTGGCCCCTCAAACTCACGGAATTTTTCGTGCACGGCCTGCACGAAAAATTCGTGAACAATGAAATGGAGTATTTATGAAATTTGACGTTCGTTATGCAAATCATCCCGACGATTCCAAGCGTTACGATACCGCGGAACTCAGGGAAAAATACCTGATTGAAAAACTCTTCGCTGAGGATGATATTCTTTTAACTTATTCCCATCAGGACAGAATCATCGCGGGCGGCGCAATGCCCGTTAAAAAGAGCCTCTCGCTCGGCACTTTCAAGGAGCTTGCAACAAACTTCTTCCTCGAGCGCCGCGAGATGGGCGTTATAAACATCGGCGGCGCGGGCACGATAACCCTCGACGGCAAGGTTTATAACATCGGCTTTAAAGAGGGCATATATATCGGCATGGGCACCAAGGAAGTTACCTTTGCCTCCGACGACGCCTCCAAGCCCGCAAAATTCTATATCAATTCCTGCCCCGCGCACAAAACTTACCCTACGGTTAAAATAACCAAGCCCGTAGAGGGAGTTCCCGCGCCCGAGGGCACTGCATACTGCATCCAGCGCCACCTCGGAACGGAGGCGGGCATGAACAAGCGCACAATCAACCAGTTCATAATCGGCGGCGTGTGCCAAAGCTGCCAGCTTTCGATGGGCATGACCGAACTTGCCGTGGGCAGCTCGTGGAATACCCTTCCCAGCCACACGCACGAGAGAAGAATGGAAGTTTATATGTATTTCGAACTTCCCGAAACCGAGGCCGTGTTCCACCTCATGGGCACCCCTCAGGAGACGCGCCACATCGTTATGCACAACGAGCAGGCCGTTATCTCTCCCAGCTGGTCAATCCACACCGGCGTAGGCACGATGAACTACACCTTCATCTGGGGCATGTGCGGCGAGAACCAGACTTATGACGATATGGATAATATCGCCACCAAGGACCTGCGCTAAGTAATTTAATCCGTTACGGCTTCATATAAGCGGCGTATAATTTTGTCGCGCTTGCGGCTTCGTTCAGTCATGTACGTCTGTGTACACTCCTTCACGACTTCCGCACGCTCCGCGTTCTACTGGCTTCTATGAACCCTTTATGGCAGGCGACATGAGTCTTGTCTTACTCGCATCTCCGAGGGGTGTCCGGGCGGCGATGGCTGCGGCGAATATTTTTCGCATTGCATCTGTGAATCCGTGTTGAATTTCCTTTTCCTGTCATTTCGAGCGGAGGCGGTAGCCGAAGCCGAGAAATCTTAAAGTATATTTTTCCGTTATAAACAGATTTCTCCACTCGCTATGCTCGGTTTGCGGTTTCCCCAAGGGAGCCCTCCGCAAAGTGTCGTCGGTTTCGCCTTCTCGCGCGAAATGACAAACCGGAAGCGATAAATAAAAACTCACGAAATTTTTCGTGCGCGGCTCGCGCGAAAAATTTGTGAATAAGTTCAAATTTATTAAAGCCGAGGAAGTACAAGGCTGAATTTAGTTCAGCCGTTAAGTACTTCCACGACAAAATAAAATATCACGGCAAAGATTTTTGCTTTGCAAAAAGATTTGCGTGAACATATTTCTTAGGGGAAAATAATAATGTCACATCTCATCTTAAAAGACGTAAACAAAGTTTATCCGAACGGCTTCCACGCCGTTCACGACTTCAACCTCGAAATCAACGACGGCGAGTTCATCTGCCTCGTAGGTTCCTCGGGTTGCGGTAAATCGACCACGCTCCGTATGATTGCGGGACTCGAAGAAATTTCTTCGGGCGAGTTCTACATCGACGGAAAGCTTGCCAACCAGATGTCCTCCAAGGAGAGGGGAATCGCGATGGTATTCCAGTCGTACGCGCTCTATCCTCACCTTACCGTGTACGAAAATCTCGCTTTCGGTCTTATGCTCGAAGGCATCGACGCCGACATAATCGAGGAAAAAGTTCAGGCAACCGCAAAGATACTCGGCCTTACCGACTATCTCGAAAGGTTCCCCCGCCAGCTCTCCGGCGGTCAGCAGCAGCGTGTCGCGGTAGGCCGCGCGCTCATCCGTAAGGTTAACATCTTCCTCATGGACGAACCTCTCTCCAACCTCGACGCAAAGCAGCGCGTTACCATGCGTTCGGAGATAAAGCAGATTCACCGCGGCATCGGCGCCACGACCATCTACGTAACCCACGACCAGACGGAAGCTATGACCATGTCGGACAGGATTGTCGTTATGAAGCTGGGCGTTATCCAGCAGGTAGGCACGCCGTTCGAGCTCTATTTCTATCCCCGCAACCTCTTCGTTGCAGGCTTCATAGGCGAGCCTCCCATGAACTTCTTAAACGGCAAGGTCGTAAACGGCAAGCTCGTTCTCGAAGAAGATGAGGAGAATACTCTCGACATAAGCCCCATAGTAAAAGACGTTGCCTCGCTCGAGGGCAGGGAAGTCGTATTCGCGTTCAGGCCCGAAGGCATCGAGCTCGTAAAAGAGGGCGCAAAGACTTCCGCGGGCTATGAATTCGAGTCCGACGTAGAGCTTACCGAGCTCCTCGGCGACGTTACCAACGTATATGCCACGATAGACGGCAAGAACGTAATATTAAAAGTTAACCCTCACGATACGCCCGCAAGGGGTTCGGAGTGCAAATTCGTCGTGCCCTTCAAGAGCGCGTACATCTACGACAAAGAGACCGAACTTGCAGTCGAATCCGACGTCGTAAGGCAATAAAGTTTGGCCTTGCAGGCTTTCCGCGCACAGATTTTTGCGGCGGAGCGTCTTGTTTGCAGATTTGGTTAAACGGCGGAGTAAGTTTATCGCGCAAAGCGGGCGCAGGCTTCCTCCGCTTTGGGTTGCAATAAAATTGCCCCGCACATATGCCTTAACTATTTGAAAATTTTAAATTATACATAATAATAAATATAGCTTTTCGAGGTGTTTTAAATTTATGGAACAGCTTAGCAAAAAAATTCACAACAAGCCCGAAAGAAAGATAAAGATTATGCAGTTCGGCGAGGGCAATTTCCTCCGCGCGTTCATCGAATGGATACTGCAGGATTTGAACGACAAGGGCGCAATCGACGCGAACGTGGTTGTCGTTCAGCCCATGCCCCTCGGCAGGGTGAAAGAACTTGCCGCGCAGGACGGGCTCTATACCGTGCGCCTTGAGGGCATCGACAAGGGCGAGAGGGTTAAAAAGAGCGAAATCATCGACGTTATAGGCGATTGCGTAAATCCTTTTACCGATTACGAAAAATTCCTCCGCTACGGCGAGAGCGAAGATTTGCAGATAATAATCTCAAACACTACGGAGGCCGGCATCGCGCTCGACACGACCGATACCGACTTCACCGTGTGCCCCAAATCCTTCCCCGGCAAACTCCTCGCGCTTTTAAAGCGCAGGTACGACAAGTTCGGCGGCGCGCCGGATAAGGGGCTTGCGATAGTTCCCTGCGAACTTATCGACAACAACGGCGACGAGCTCTACAGGGTACTCACCGAGCTCGCCAAAGTAAACAACATGGACGAGAAGTTCATCAAGTGGATGCAGACGGCAAACCACTTTACGTCCACGCTCGTAGACCGCATAGTTCCCGGCTATCCCAAGGCCGAAATCCCCGCGATTCAGGAAGAGACGGGCTACATCGACAACAACGTCGTAAAGGGCGAAATTTTCCACCTCTGGGTATTAAAGAAGGAGCCCTTCGTTCAGAAGGTTCTCCCCGCAGATTCCACGGGGCTCAACGTTATCTTCGCCGACGACATCAAACCCTACAAACAGCGCAAGGTTAAAATACTCAACGGTTCGCACACCGCGCTCGTTCCCGTATCATACCTGTGCGGCATAGACACCGTCGGCGAATCGATGGCAGACCCCACGATAGGCAAATACGTGCGCGATTTCATCTTCGACGAAGTAAATCCCACCATCGACCTGCCCCAGGACCAGATGACGGCGTTTGCGAACAGCGTTATCGAGCGCTACCAGAACCCGTTCATCAGACACGAGCTCATGTCTATCGCGCTCAACTCGACGACCAAATTCAAGACGAGGCTTCTGCCCACCCTCTTAGACTATGTGCGCATATTCGGCAAACTTCCCGAGCACCTTATATTCTCGTTCGCGGCCATAATCGAATTCCACAAGGGCAAGAGGGGCGACCAGGAAATCGCGCTCAAAGACGACCCCAACTATCTCGCATTCTGGCACAGGCTGTGGGCTGATTTCGACGGCGATTACCTCGCGATGGCGAAAAAAGTTCTCGCATGGGACGAGGCATGGGATATGGACATGAACACCATTCATCCCGATATCGCCGCAAAGGTTGCCGAAAGACTCGAGGATATGGACAAGAACGGCATGAGGTCTGCCGTAGAAAGGTTTGTAAATGGCTAAGTCAACTATAATCATAAATAAGCTCGACAACGTCGCCGTTGCGCTCCGCGATTTGAAGAAGGGCGAAGTGCACGAGGGCGTGACCCTCAGCGAGGACATCACCAAGGGTCACAAATTTGCCCTGCGCGACATTAAGAAGGGCGAAGAAGTAATAAAATACGGTTCAAGCATAGCTTATGCCACCGCCGATATCCCCGCAGGCTGCCACGTGCATACGCACAACGTGCACACCAACCTTTCGGAGAACCTCGAATATACCTATAATAAGGTGGAGTGCCCCGTAAAAAAGGTTACCCCTCGCAAGGTAAAGGTTTATGAAAGGGAAAACGGCGACGTCGGCATACGCAACGAGCTGTGGATAATTCCCACCGTCGGCTGCGTAAACGGACAGGCTAAGCTGATTGCAGATACTTTCAAGGAAAAATACGGAACCGGGGGCTTCGACGGAATATTCGTATTCACGCACCCCTACGGCTGCTCGCAGCTCGGCGACGACCACGAGCGCACCAAACTGATACTCCAGAAGATGGTGCGCCATCCCAACGCGGGCGGCGTGCTCGTGATTGGCCTCGGCTGCGAAAACAACCAGATGGGGCCCTTTAAAGAGGGGCTCGGGCCCGTTGACGAAAACCGCGTAAAATTCCTCATCTGCCAGGACGAAACCGACGAAATAGAGGCGGGCGTTAAGCTCGTAAAGCAGATTGCCGACGTGATAAAGAACGACAAGAGGGTGGAAAAGGATATGTCCTGCCTCAAAGTCGGCTTAAAGTGCGGCGGAAGCGACGGGCTTTCGGGCATCACCGCCAACCCGCTCGTCGGCCTTTTCAGCGACTATATCGTCGCCTGCGGCGGCACGACCGTGCTCACCGAGGTTCCCGAGATGTTCGGCGCCGAGCAGAAGCTCATGAACAGGGCCAAGGACGAGGCGACCTTTGAAAAGGTTGTAAAACTTATAAACGATTTCAAGGATTATTTCAGGCGCAACGGTCAGGTTGTGTACGAAAATCCTTCGCCCGGCAACAAGGCGGGCGGCATAACCACGCTCGAGGATAAATCTCTCGGCTGCACGCAGAAGTCGGGTTCCTCCGCAGTTCAGGACGTCGTTTTCGACGACGGCTACGTTACGGCAAAGGGGCTCAATCTCTTAAACGGCCCCGGCAACGACATGGTCGCCGTAACCAACCTGGGCGCTGCGGGCTGCCACCTCGTGCTGTTCACCACGGGCAGGGGTACGCCCTTCGGCGGCTTCGTGCCCACGCTCAAAATTGCGACGAACAACGAGCTCGCCGCCAAAAAGTCCAACTGGATTGACTTCAACGCGGGCGCCGTTCTGGATACCGACTTCGATACCCAGCTCGAAAAGCTGATTGACCTCGTGGTTGATATCGTAGACGGAAAGCCTACCAAAAACGAGCTCAACAATACCCGCGAACTTGCTATTTTCAAAACAGGAGTTACGTTATAATGAAAGATTTTATGGACAAAGATTTTCTCTTGGAAACCGAAACTGCGAGAAAACTGTATCACGAGCATGCCGAAGACATGCCCATAATCGACTATCACTGCCACCTTCCCCCGAAGGAAATTTACGAAGATAAAAAGTTCCGCAACCTCACCGAAGTATGGCTCGGCGCAGGCGACAGGTACGGCGACCACTACAAGTGGCGCGCCCTCCGCGCAAGGGGATACGAGGAAGATTCCATCTCAGGGCCCGACGACGATTACAAGAAATATATGCAGTTTGTCGAGTCTATGCCATATTTTGTTGGTAATCCGCTCTATACCTGGTCTCATCTCGAGATGCAGCGCTATTTCGGCATAAAGGACGTAATCTGTCCCGCAAACGCCGAAAAGATATGGAAAGAGGCGAACAAAAAGCTCGAAACTTTAACCGCGCGCGAGATGATGTATAAATTCAACGTAAAAACGGTATGCACCACCGACGACCCCGTAGACAGCCTCGAGTGGCACAAGAAGATGGCGGAGGACAAGACCTTAAAGGTAAAGGTTCGCCCCGCTTTCCGTCCCGACAAGGCGATAAACGTAGAGCTCTCGTGGTTCGCTTCCTGGGTAAACCAGCTCGCGTCCGTATGGGGCAAGCCCATAACCACGCTCGAGGAGCTGTGCAACGCCCTTGCGGACAGGATTGATTTCTTCCACTCCATGGGCGCGCGCGTATCCGACCACGCTCTCGACGTCGTTCACTACGCTCCCGCAACCTACGAAGAGGCTAACGCCGTATTCTTAAAGAGCATGAAGAGCGAGCATGTCACCGAAGAGGAGCAGGACAAGTATAAGGGCTACATACTCGTGTTCCTCGGCAAGCAGTACGTAAAGCACGGCTGGGTACAGCAGTACCACATCGGCGCGCTCAGGAACAACTCTAAAACCATGCTCGAAAAGATTGGCCCCGACACCGGTTTCGACGCGATAGAGGACGCCGTTTACATGGAGAAGCTTTCGGCTCTTCTCGGCGCGCTCGACATGGCCGACGCCCTTCCCAAAACCATACTTTACTGCCTCAACCCGCGCGACAACTATGCGCTCACCGTTCTTGCCGGATGCTTCCAGAAAGAGGGCATGAAAAACCGCGTACAGGTCGGCACCGCATGGTGGTTCCTCGACCAGATTGACGGCATGAAGCAGAATCTGGAGACGCTCATGCAGGTAGCGCTTGTGGCGCAGTCCGTCGGCATGCTTACCGACAGCCGCTCCTTCCTTTCCTATCCCCGTCACGAGCTGTACAGAAGATTGCTCTGCAACATGCTCGGCAACCTTGTGGAAAAAGGTCTGTATCCCGCTTCCGAGCTCAAAACTCTCGGCAAGATAGTGGAGGATGTTTGCTACAATAACGCCGAAGAATATTTCGGATTCAAAGACTAAGTAATTGCTCCGCCAAACTTCATATATACTTCGCATAGCGTTGTTGCGCTTACGGGTGTGTTCAGTCATGTACGTCTGTGTACACTCCTTCACACCTTCCGCGCGCGCCGCGCTCTGCTCGTATCTATGAAGTTATTACAGGCAAGGTAATTCGTGTCTGTGAAGTTATTACAGGCAGGTACAATAAGGTAAAATTAAATGCGCCCGCAGATTTCTGCGGGCGCATTTATCATTCGTTGCATATGTGCGTGGCAATTTAAATTGTGCGGTAGATATGCGCGATTTCATTTTAATTCAATAACAGTGCAGAAAAAACGATATTTGCGGCATATGTGCGGGGCAATTCAAAAATTTTTCGTTCTGCGAAAAAACGGGGTTGACTTAACGGCAAAAGAAATATAAAATATAGTCGTATGGATAAGAGCAAAAGGGCAATTTTAAAAAATTATTTAAAGCGGTATGCCGTCATAACGGCAGGCTGCGTTCTGTACGCCGTCGGCGTCGTCGTGTTCCTTCAGGCGGGCGGGCTTGCGGGCGGCGGCGTCACGGGTATCGCGCTGATTGTGAACGAGGTGTCGGGCTTTTCCACAGGTATCACGGCGTTCATTCTCAACGTCCCGCTCCTGCTGTGGGGCTGGAAGGTGTTCGGGCGCGACTTCTTTCTGTCTACGCTGTACGTGATTGCGCTCTCTTCGGCGCTCATGTGGCTTGCGGAGAGCATCTTTTTCGAATGGGTGCCCGGGTCGACGGGGGAGGAGCTGTTGCCTCTTACGAACGATTGGCTGATAAACGCCGTCACGGGCGGCGCGATATACGGGCTCGGCATGGGGCTCATATTCAGGTGCGGTTCGTCGTCGGGCGGGACGGACATTCCCATAAAAATTCTGCGCAAAAAATTCCGCCACATAAGTACGGGAATAATAACGATGGTCACCGACATCGTGATAGTCGCGTGTTCGGTGTTCGCCTACCGCGAAAATACGCTCGAGGTGCTCTTTTTCACCGTGCTGTCGCTCGTGGTATATACCGTCGTGTTCGACTGGGTGCTCTACGGCGGCAATTCGGCAAAGATGGTGTTCGTCATCTCGGAGGAAGAGCCCGCAAACCGCATAAGCGCGCGCGTTCTCAAAGAGCTCGATGCGGGCGCGACGTTTGTCGACGGAAAGGGCGCTTATTCGGGCAACCTGAAAAAGGTGCTCCTGTGCGTGGTTAAACCCGTAGTATATCCGCGCCTTCGCGATATCGTCCGCGAGGAGGACAGGGAGGCGTTCATGATAGTTTCGTCCGCAAAGGAAATTTACGGCGAGGGCTATATATCGCCCGATTCCGACGAACTGTAAGCCGCGGTATTTGCGGCATATATGCGGGTCAATTTAAATCGGCCGCCATATATGCCAAATTTAATCGGGTGCCGTATATGCGTGGTTTAACGGTTTATATGACCGTGCCGCAGGCGCCCCGTTTACCGCAAAAACATCGCATATACGCCAAAAGCCGCGCAAAACCGCGCGGCTTTTTCAATTATTATATACTGCGGCGCAAAGAGAGGGGTTAAAACCCGAATTTCCCGCGCGTGCGCGCGCACATATTTATATAATCTTCCGCCTCGTCCCTGTCCAGTTTTTTGCACCAGTCCACGGGAGCGGGCTCTTCGGCGCATTCCAGCCCGTAATAGCCGAACCGCGCCGTTTTATAGCGGTAAGTGTCGTTCCACCTGTCGAAGAGCGCGGGTGCTATATGGCCGTCTGCGCGGCAGTTTATGAATACGCTCTTGCCGAAGTCGCGCCAGGGGCGCGCAAGGTACACGCTCTTTTCGGCGGCGCCGCCGCATACCAGGTCGCAGTCGTAAAAGCAGAAGCCGCGTTCCTGTTTCAGCGAGTGTGCGGGGGCGGCTATATAGCAGGCCTTGCGTTCGTCGCCAAGAGATACCAGGCGGCATTTTTCAAAATACGCCTCGGCGCAGCCGAAGATGAAGTCTACGGTGCCGCATATCTCGCAGTTATTGAAATAGCAGAGCGAACTGCCCTCCATAAACAGCTCGTCGCGCGGCATAAAGCCGTCGTAATACCCCTCGTCGGTTATTCCTGCGTAGCGCACCACTAAGTCGTCGGGGAAGGGCGCCATGAAAAGCGTGTCCTGTGTGGATAAAAGGCGCATATTTGCTGCCGAAAAGCTCTTTGCGTTTACCGAAAGCGCCACGCACTGGCCTACTTTTACGGGGTCGGTGTTGGTGTTCTCTATGGTAAAATTTTCAAGGCGCACGCCGTCGCCCGTGACGCATACGGTATATGTGCGGAAAGTGGTGTACTGCAGCCCGTCCGCGTGCGTTTTTCGGGCATAGTCGCCCCAGCGCACTATGGTGGAATCACGGTTTTCACCCACGAGTTTCACGCCGGGGCGCGAAATTTTTATCTTCTGTTCATACACGCCCGCCTTCAGGTATATGGTTGCGGGCGAGGACAGACCGTCGAGTATTTGCTGTATATTGTCGTCCGGAGTTACAGTTATAGTGTGCATAAAAACCTCCTTGCAGGGCGTAAAGCCCTCCGCAGAAGATTTTATCACAATTTTTTTTGTGAAACAATCAAAAAAGGTATTGCATTTTAAAAAATGCTATGTTATAATGAGTAAGCTAAATGTGAAATTATAACATATTCTGCGGTATTATTTTGTTTACAATATTTAAACATGCGTAAAAATGGTTCAAGGATAATTTCATTCGGCAGATACCGTGCCACAGACTTATTGCTGTTTGCCATAATACTTACCGCGTTCGACCTTATAAGTTTCTTTGCGTTCAACGAGTGGTTTGCCACCGATTCGAGCAGATATATCTTTTCCATAGCCATTCCCGTCGCTCTGATAGTGATGGTGAGGTGGAACTGGTACGGAATGTTCTACGCCGTGTTCGACGGCTTGCTGTACTGCATACTGATGCTTGCCACGGGGCGCATGGAAGGGCTTGACACGCTGCAGATATTCCTCGTATACGGCATAGGCAACGCGTTTGTGGGGCTTGCATACCTCATGGTAAAGTTTATGGGGTGCAGGCGCATAGCGGCGAAATGGTATTTCACCGCTTTATATATGGTTTGCGGCTGGGTTGCCGTATATCTCGGCAGGTCGGCGATAAGCATATGTTTCGGCGTTTCCGCCTCAGGCGCGTTTCTCAGCTTCCTCAGCGCTACCGACCTTCTGTCGCTCGGCATCGGCATAGTCATTCTGCTCGTGATGCGCAAGCTCGACGGAATGATGGAGAGGCAGAAAGATTACCTTCTCCGCCTCGACAAAGAGCGCAGGGACAAGCTCAAGGCCGACACGTTCGGCGACGAGCCTGTAGAGATAGACGAGGAAGCGCTCAAATCGCTCAACAAAAAGGGCGACGACATGTTCGGCGGCAAATAGAGAGTGCGGGAGGAATTCCCCGCGCGGCATAATTTCAAGGGCGGCAGCGCATAAGCGCCTTTGCAATTTTTTAAAGATAATAAACCGGCTATATTATATATTGTCAATCGCAGCTCATTCTGCCTTCGTGGCGTAGAAGCTGCGGAAGCGGCAGACGTTTCCCCGGGCAAACGGGGCAGCTCCTCCGTAGCTCCGCGGCGAAAGCGCCTTTCCGTGCCGCAAGGCGCGGAGGGCAATGGGGGAAAACCGTTAAAACCGCTTGACACGAGGCGGGGCGGAAGAACTGTAGATATAAAATATTCACTTAAAAATTTAAGTGGTATGGAGGGATTTATGTTCAAACTCAAATGCGACGATTTCCTTACTTACGACGAAGAGAGCGGCACATATTCCGTCGCTCCCGACCAGCAGGTAAGGGATGAAGTCGAAAAGACGCGTTGGAAAGAGATTGCCTTCAAGCTTCTTACCGACTGGCGTCTGTACCTGATGCTCGTACCGATGCTTTTCGTGTACATCTTTTGGCGCTATATGCCTATGTACGAGCTCATCGGCGTGTTCAAGGATTCGGTTACGTCTCCTACGTCGAGTGCGGCAGACGGCAACTGGTACGGCTTCAAGAACTTCATCGACGTGTTCACCTACAGTTCGTACTCGGAAGACTTCTGGATGGCGTTCAGAAATACGTTCATCCTGGCCTTCTACGGGTTGCTGTTCGGCTTCCCGTTCCCCATTATACTCGCGCTGTTCTTCAACGAAATCCGTTCGAACATCGTGCGCAGTATAGCTCAGGTATGCGTATATCTGCCTAAGTTCATGTCGATAGTCGTTATCACGACGCTCGCAATCTCGCTTTTCGGTGGCAAGAGCGAAAACGGCGTAATTTCGCAGTTGCTCATAAGCATATGCGGCGACGATTCGTCGATTGCCCAAGCGGCGACCAACGGCCTTGTATACAGCGCCAGATATTTCAGGGCGATTTACATCGTTACAGACCTCTGGGAGCATGCGGGCTACGACAGTATCGTATTCTTTGCCGCAATCATAGCCGTTTCGCCCACTTCGTACGAGGCTGCGCAGATAGACGGCGCGGGCAAGATGCAGCAGATGAGATACATAGTTATCCCCAGCATACTCTCCACCGTTGTTATAATGCTTATAATGAAGATAGGTTCGCTCCTCAACGTATCTTACGAAAAGATATTCCTCTTCGTAAATGCGGGTAATTCGAACACCTATCAGGCAAACAGCGAGTCGGCTCTCGTGGTTTCAATATGGGCAAACGGTCTGTCGAATTCGAATAATACATTGTCGGTATCGATGGCGGGCGAAATGACGAACAACCTCATCGGTATGCTCCTCGTTATCGGTTCGAATATAATAAGCCGTAAAGCGACCGACGTTTCGCTGTATTAAGGAGGGAAATAAGCTATGAAACGCAAAATGGAAGTATCAGAGCTGATATTCAAAATAGTAGCCTATTTCTTTCTCATAGTATTCGCCCTGATGTGCGTGTACCCTTTCCTGTATGCGATAGGTTCGGCATTCAGCTCTCAGGCGGCGAATGAGGCGGGCGATGTTATCCTGTGGCCGGTAGAGCCGCAGACGGCTGCGTTTGTTTACGTTATGACTAACGCACAGTTCTGGATAGCTTACGCCAATACTTTGTTCACGACTATAATAGGTACTGCATGGAGCTTGTTCTACAGCATCCTCGGTGCATATGCGCTCTCTAAAAAGCGCATAATGGGCAGACACGGCTGGAACTTCTTCCTCGTGTTCACAATGTGGTTCAACGCGGGCGTCGTTGCTACCTACCTCAACTATCAGGCAACGGGCGAAGTTTTTGCAACATTGTTTGCCGGCAGCACGAATATGTTCGAAATAGACCTTAAATGGCTCGTCGTTATTGCAATGGGCATGAACGCTACAAACATAATTCTCCTCAGAAACGCATTCGAAGGCGTTCCCGCGGAGATAGAGGAAGCGGCGAGAATCGACGGCGCTACCGAAATGCAGGTTCTCACCAAAGTATACCTTCCCATGAGCAAGGCGACCATTGCAACCGTTGCATTGTTCTTCGGTATATCCCGCTGGAACGGCTACTTCTGGGCGCAGAAAGTAATGGGCACGAGTACCAGCCTTGACGGCGGCGGTCAGCCGTATTCATGGCCCGTACAGGTATATATAAGAGATTTCATTAATAAATATACCAGCCTTGTTACTACCTACGACCCCGACACGAATAAGATATTCGACGATGAGGTTGTTTCCCGTAACGGCGTAGTTTATTCGATGGTAATTTGTTCGGTTATCCCCATCCTCATTATTTATCCTTTCATTCAGAAATATTTTGCGAAAGGCGTAAATATGGGCGGTGTAAAGGAGTAATCGCATTATCGACAGGCTGTGTTTTCGGGAAATTTCCCGAAGCGTATAAAAGTTTAAATAATTGAATATAAACCTAAACGGTTTCTCGGGTTTATATATTTTAAAAATTATAAGGAGAAAAGTATGAGTAAAACCAAAAAAATTGCAACAGCAGTCATAAGCGTTGTAATGGCAGCCACAATGTGCGCTTCCCTTGCCGCTTGCGGACCGAAAGTGCCTGACTTGAATCCAAGCCAGACTAAGCTTGACGTCAGCGTAGACGAAAATGGTGCATTGTCTTTCACAGAAGGCACTAACCTTAACATGAACACCGGTTACAACGGCGCGTACGGACATATCGCCTATACCGCTACGCAGGTAGGCAATCCTTTCTATATGGCGGGCAATACCTATACAACTGGTAGCATGAAACCTGCATGGCAGGCGCTTGAAGATGAGCTCGGAGTAAGCTTTACAAACGTATTTACGCAGAAGTCGGCAACCGAGCAGATTCAGCAGGTACCTGACTATCCTCGTTTCGACATGATTACCGGTCAGGCCGACACCATAGTTCAGTACGCTACCGCTGATAACGACCTTTACATTGACCTTTCGCTCTATCTCGACCAGATGCCCAACTATAAGGCATTCCTAGAAGAGAATCCCCTCGTAATGCTCTCCATTACGTCCGATACCGAAACAGGTGCTATGTACTATGCGCCTTATTTCGACGGTAACGACGATATAGAGAAGTACGAGATAGCCAACCAGCACTGGGTTGAATACCTTCTCGACAGCACTTCCGCAGGCGACAGCACTACTTTCGCTTCTGCGGTAAGCTCAAGAAAAACGGGTACCATCAGCAGCGACACTATCCGTGGTGACGTAGGCAACGGTACAGAAGCTTCGTATACGTCATTTATGGGCACTACCGGTAGTTGGTGGGTTGAAACCACCGACGTTGACGCGAGCGACCTCGACGCGGACGGCACGCTCAAAGACGGCGTAAGCACGGCGAATACTGTCAAGGTTGTAGTTAATTACGACGATGCTCTTGCAGACGCCAACGACGAAAGCACCGCTCTCGGCGCTGCCGTAGCGGCTGCGGGCGTAACGACTGACCTCACCAGCGGCAATATCGTAGATATTCAGAATGCTGCCATCAATGCTACCGACGGCGCAGTGACCGGCGCACAGCTCCTCAATATTCTCCGCGAATATATAAAGGTTGCTTACCAGACCGAAAGTGGTGCGCAGTTCTACAATACGCTTTCCGACGTATTCAACGGATACAATGCGGCTTGGGACGTTGACCTTCTCGTTGCGTTCTCACGTTGCCTCATTACTAATACGAGCATGCTTAACACAAGCACTCCTTCCGAGGATATTTATGCTATAATGGGCAGGCAGTACACCACCCAGCGTATGAACGACCTCACTTCGCTTGCCGGTGAATTGTTCGGCGTTCGCGGTCTTGCTCCCCGTTATCAGTACACCTATATTGACAGCGAAGGCGTAATGCAGGATGCCCGTAACGAAGTAGGCATGTGGGAAGCTCTCGATAAGATGAACGAGATGGTAGAGGAGGGTCTCCTCTATACCGGTACCACTGCATCCGGCGGCAATACCTCTTATTATACCGCTAACCATGCAACTGGTTTTATGGTTTGGGACTATGTTCAGACCCAGACGGCCAACGGCGGTTATGCGAAGATGGGTGTTACAAGCCCTGCATATGCAGCGGAAATTACAGACGATTACAACTTCGCTCCCATAAGCACCCCCGTTTCCAAGTGGAACGACGGCGATACGGCCGATACTGATTACGACTACACGGACGACGGTGAGAAGTATATGCGCTTCACCGAATCCTGGCGTTCGGTTAAGAACACCGGCTTCTGCCTTCCCTATGCAAACTATGAAGGCAAACCCGAAAAGCTTTCTGCAGCTCTCGCGGTTATCGACTATATGTTCTCCAACGACGGTCAGTATCTCATGACTTACGGTCCTATGTCGAGCAGCAATAGCTACAATGAAGCAGACAGCTCAACGACGACAGACGGTTTCTGGTATGCGACCGAAGTTACCAATGTAAATGTTGAGGATGTCGGCGTTCTCGTTGAAGGTTCCGACCAGTACACGGTAAAGCCTGAAAATGCTCAGGATTACTTCATTTATAAAAATAAGGTTTATACCGGCACGTATTATAACGGCGAACAGGGTCCTACCCTTACAACCGCTATGTTGCAGCTCTATTTCGGAAATGCCGTAACTTGGACCAATGCTCCTTCTGGTAGCAGTACTGTTCGGCTCGCAAAGGGCGAAACGTCAGGCTTCACCATCAATGGTGCAAACTATGTAACGTCTTACACGAACTTCGCGCGCGGCGTCATTGGTTCGGCACTTCCTCTTTGCAACAAGCTCCAGTCGTTTGAGTATCAGTGCACTGCCGATATCGGTATCATCGGCGCGGACAAAGTTGCTGCTAACCTTGTAAACGGCACTATAAGCCACGTTTACCTTCAGGTTAACAATGCAAAGGATAACTACTGGTACACCATAAGTCCTACGACGCTTCCTTATGCAAGCGATATTTCTTCTGCAATATCTTCCGACTTTGCAGATAATGACAGCAACCTTTTCTCGACTGACTCCAAAGCAACCGATAACATTCTTATCGACGTTATCCGTTTTGGTCTCGATGGTTCCGGCAAGTGCTCCGGCTATGATATGACCGGTACGCAGCTTCCTACCTCTGCCGCAGATATGGTTACTCTTATCAATAATACCTACGGTACCATAACCAACGGTGTAGGCGGCATGGACAGGTATGAAGGCTATATGCAGACAGCATGGAGTGACCTCAAGGATTACTACGACAACTATATCGCTTAATTGCGACTAGTCAAATTTATCGTAAAAAAATAACTTAAAGTTTGTTTGTCCGCGCCCGCTTGCGGGCGGGCGCGGGGAAACTGACTATTTGGGGAAATGATATGAAAACTCAAATGCGGTTTCAAAAAATACTTGCGTTGCTTACACTCATTTTGAGCGCAATAACCATTGTATTTGCTTTCGGTTTTTTCACCGGCGATTTGGCAACACTCTCCAAAATAGTTACGACGCGTGCGTTTATGCGCGGCTACAGTGAGGCAGAGCAAACTGCGATGCTTAATACATACTATAGCGCTTTAAGCATAAACGATTTGCTTATGTGGCTGGGTATAATCTTCCTTCTTGTTGTAGTGTTCATATACATAACAGCTTCTCAGAAGAGGCGTAACTATTACAAAACAAATTACATTGCCGTTATATTGGCGGCGGCTTACGCGGCAGTTTTTGCAATAATAGGGATTGCCGTGATAAGTTCTGTTCTTGTATCTTTGAACGCAAGCGTAACGGCAGATATATGGCAGGCATACAAAGAATATAACGATTCAAACGGGCTTAACAATTATATGCATACTCCGGTAATGTTTTATATCGGGTATGTTGTGTTTGCGATTGTGCTCGTTGACGCGCTTGCCTGGGTTTATAACTTAATTTGGAAAATGAAGCTGATGAAGGGAGAGAAAGCCCTTCTCGAAGCAGGCCTCAAAAAGGAGGTGGCTTAAATGTTGGATTTAAGTAAACTCTTCGGTATCAAGCAGGATATGGATAGCAAATCTGTTATCCATATAGACGTATACCGCTATAAGCGCAACAAACTTGCTTCCGGTCTGGCACTTTTGGCCCTCGTTTTCGAGTGTTTATACTTCATGCTTTTTTATAGTTTGCGCGTATCGCAATATTATACGGCGCTGATAGGGTTCGATATTGTATTAAATCTTGCCGTATTGCTTATTGTTTTCTTATCGTCCGAAGGCGTAAAAGGATACAATAAAAAATACTGCATTCCGTTGCTTGTTATAGCTGTTATTCAGATTGCACGCATATTTTTGTATCCTATGGATATAGCAGCTCAGGGTGGTATTATCACTGATGGTGCGTACGATATGGCGTCATGGTCTGCATGGTATTTTGGTACTGCTCTTTCTTCCGGTGCTACAAGTGCTATTCTTATTATTTATCTTGTTGCATCGGCTGCATGCCTTGTTGCTTCTGCAATCTTTGGTTACATCCGTGCAACTCAGCTTGAAATTTTCATCAAAAAACTTCAAGACGGCACTATCTCGGTAGACGAATCTCTCGCCGAACTCGACAGAGAAGAGAAGGCGGCCATGAATACGGAGGTTACAAATGCCTGAAGTTAATTTAAGACATTTAGATAAGATATATGACGGCGGAGTTCAGGCCGTGTATGACTTTGATATGGACATACACGACGGCGAATTCATCGTACTCGTAGGTCCCTCCGGTTGCGGAAAGTCGACCACGCTCCGCATGGTGGCCGGACTTGAAGATATTTCAAACGGCCAGCTCATAATCGACGGCAAAGACTGCACGCGTATGCCTCCCAAAGACAGGGACATAGCGATGGTTTTCCAGAACTATGCTCTGTACGGCCACATGACGATTTATGAAAACATGGCTTTCTCGCTCACGCTGAGGAAAGAGAATAAGGATATTATCCACCGTAAAGTTATGGCTGCTGCCGAAATCCTCGATTTGAAGACGCAGCTCAACAAAAAGCCGAGGCAGCTCTCCGGCGGTCAGCGCCAGCGTGTTGCCATGGGCCGTGCGATAGTCCGTAACCCCAAGGTATTCCTCTTCGACGAGCCTCTCTCCAACCTCGACGCGCAGCTCCGTGGTTCGATGAGAAGGGAGCTGATGCTTCTCCACAAAAAGCTCAATGCGACCATAATCTACGTTACCCACGACCAGACCGAGGCGCTTACCCTTGCCGACCGAATAGTCTGCATGTCGATGGGGCACGTTCAGCAGATAGGTAGACCTATTGAGCTCTATGAGCAGCCTGCGAATACGTTTGTTGCAACTTTCATAGGCCTTCCTCCTATGAATATGTTTGAAGGAAAGGTCGAAAATGGGAAGTTTGTATGCGACTTCTTTGATTATTCCCTCACTTCCGAGCAAATCGAACGTCTTAAAGATTATGAGGGCAAGGCCGTGATTCTCGGCGTTCGTCCCGAAAATATAGTTCGCGACGGTTCTATTCCTTTCAAGGTTGACAATAACGAAAACCTTGGAATGAATACGCTTGTTCACGGCAAGGTAGGCGGCAAAAAAATTGTCGTCTGCAAGTTTGCGGAGTGGTGTAATTATAAGTACGGCGATGAAATTTCTATAGGATTTGAGCCTGACAGGATGCATTTCTTCGACGTTGAAACCACTAAGGCGATAAGGTGAGGTGCAATATGGCAGAGAATGAAAACATGATTATAGAAGAGCCTAAGGAAAAGAAAGTTACCTGGGCGAAGTTTAAGGCAGGATTCAAAGAATGGGGACGTAAGCAGATTGTTAATCTAAAACGTCGTCCAAGCAATATAGCTTTTTTGTTTCTTATAATAACTTCGCTTATATTCATCCTGTCGCTTATGCCGATGTCTGAGGCGGTTTACCGTAAAACCACCACCTCGACATGGTCGGGTATCTGTCTGTTCGGCGGTACGCTATTTTCAATTCTGATATTCGTAGCTTATATGAACTCTTTTCCTAAGAGGAAAAAGCCAAACATACCTATGCTTTGCGTAACAGGGTTATTTATTGCATTGCTGTTTCTTTTCGATATTGTTTTCTATGTTGAATTGAGCGGTATATTGGGCGCAGATGATACTCAGGCCTGCTACCAGACGACGTTGAATGTGCTCGTTACTCATATGGTATTCCTCGGAATCACGGTTGTTCTTATGGCGACGATGCCACTTTACAAGAAGGCATTGCTCAAGATAAACACCAGGAAGGAAATCGAGTCGACGGTAAGCGAGATGAAGGGTTCAATCGACCTCGAGGACGCAGACTGATTGTAATCTGATTTGAATTTCAAATAAAAATAACCGGCAAATTATTTTGTCGGTTATTTTTGAAAGAGGGATAAACTCCGCCCGCTTCGGGCGGGCGGAGTTTATTTATAGCCGCCTTTGCCGTAAATAATTTTACGATAAAAGCCGCGGCTTCAGAAAATATGGAGGATTGTGCGGAAACGCGTTTGCGTTATCCGCCCGCTACGACCGGCGTAGCTCAGGCGGTTTTCCCGCTATTTTTCAGATGTCAAAGAAAAACAAAAAATATAAACAGCCGCCCAAGGAGACGACCATAGAAGATTTCTATGATTTGAAATCAAAGGAGATGGACGAGCTCGTTGCGGCATTGAAAGGTGAAACTCCGGAAGATGCTCCCGTCCCTACGGCCAATATTCAGGAGATAACGGGCGAGAAGGATGCGGGCGATAAAAAGGGTACTCGTGAATTTGACCCTTATAAGAGAGACAAACTTTCGCGCATTCCGTTTTGGATAAAAGCTCTTTTCATTAAGTTCTGGTTTTTCGGGCTGGTATGTTACCTCGTGCTTATGGGACTTGGTACTCTGTTTGTAACTGACGATGGGGCGATGAGCAACGCCGCCATGCTTGATTTGCTGTTTTTATGCGGTACAGTAATGGGGCTGTTTGTCGAGTGTCTCGTAAACCCTATATTCCGCATGATGGAGTCGGACAGAAAGGAATACAACTATTTTATGATGTTTCCCTTTCCGTTTAAACACTTGTGGACGTTTATAACAAACATTCTCTATTACCTTATCGTCGTATATTGCGTCGGCCTTGCCTATGCCGCAATATTCGAAAATTCGTTCGGCGGCGTCGAGCCGTTGCTCTTCGGCGTGGTATGCCTCGTCGTCGACATGATTTTTATCGGAATAAAGGATTTGTTCGTATTTCTCATAAAGCGGGCAATCCGCAAATCGCGCGAGCGTAAACTCAGCAAAGCCGGCGGAGTCTGAACTTAATCAGCATAAATTGTACAGAATATAATTTTGCGGTATTTCGCATGAACACCGTTTTTTGTTAATGTTTATGAGCCGCGCCTGCGTGCGCAGGCGCGGCTCATACAATTTTTTGTAACTTTGCTTTCATTTAAATAATATAAACCCTGCCTGCTGCCCGGACTGCGTTTTTCGTATATCGATAATGCCGACAGCCCGGAGCTTTGCGGCGCATTAAAAATGTGTGAGGAACATTATGTTTAAAAAATTATTCTCGTCGAGCACGAGCGCTTGTTTTGAATTCGATAACACAAACCCGTTTCATCATCCCAACGGCAAATATAAGATTTTTGTCAACGGCGTAATGGCGGGCGAGGCCGACACCAACGTCTTTTCGGTATTCAACCTCGAACCCGCTACTGAATACGCGGTAACCGTTTCGAACGACGAGTGCACCGTGCGCTTTAAAACGGATGCAGAAACTGCCGTCGTAGACGTCCGCGCGCTCGGCGCAAAGGGTGACGGCAAGTCCGACGATACCTACTTCGTCCAGATGGCGATAGACAGCTGTCCCGCGGGAGGCAGGGTGCTCGTTCCCGAAGGCTCCTACTATGTCCGTCCCATTGTTTTAAAGAGCGATATAACGGTGGAACTCAAAAAGGGCGCGCAGCTTTTGGGCAGCACGGTCGAGGAGGATTATCCCTATATCCCCGCGCGCGTATATAATCCCGACGGTTCGGAGGAGATTCTCGCAAGCTGGGAGGGCGACCCCTTCGACTGCCATCAGGCGTTTGTATCCGCTTACAGGCAGAAGAACATTAAGATAGTCGGCGAAGGCGCTATAAACGGGAATGCCGATAAATCCACGTGGTGGGCGACGCCCAAGGGCAGGAAGGTAGCGCGTCCGCGCCTCGTGTTCCTTAACAAGTGCGAAAACGTCGTTTTCCACGGCGTAACCTGCAAAAATTCGGCGTCGTGGAACCTGCATCCCTTCTTCTCCAAAAACCTCGGCTTCTTTGACGTAAAGGTTCAGAATCCCTACACGGGCCCGAATACCGACGGCCTCGACCCCGAGAGCTGCGACAAGGTAGACATCGTCGGCTGCACGTTCTCGGTCGGAGACGACTGTGTAGCGCTCAAATCCGGCAAAGTATATATGGGTAAAACGTATAAAACTCCCGCAAACCGCCATACCCTGCGCAACAATCTCTTCCAGGACGGTCACGGCGCGATAGTGCTCGGCAGCGAAATGTCGGGCGGCGTAACCAACCTCACCGTAAGCCAGTGCCTCTTCAGGCATACCGACAGGGGACTGAGAATCAAGACGCGCCGCGGCAGGGGCAAGGATGCGATAATCGACGGCATCGTATTCGAAAATATAAAGATGGAGAACGTAATCACTCCTCTTGTCGTAAATATGTATTATTTCTGCGACCCCGACGGGCACACCGAGTTCGTATGGTCGCGCAAGCCCCATCCCGTTGACGACGGCACGCCGTATATCGGCAAGTTCCTCTTCAAGGATATCGACTGCGAGGACTGCGAGTGCATGTGCGGTTACTTCGACGGGCTTGTCGAGCAGCCAATCGGAGAAATCACGCTTGAAAACGTGCATTTCGGCTTTAAAAAGGACGCAAAGCCCTTCAAGCCCGCGATGCTCGAGTTTGTGCGCGAATATTGCAAAGAGGGACTTTATATCGACAACGTAAATAAAGTGGTGCTTAAAAACGTTACGTTCGACGGCGTCGAAGGCGACCACATTATAGAGAAGAACTGCGGAGAACTTGTAATAGAGTAAGGGGGATATTATGGATTATTCTGTAATCGACAGGTATATCGACCGTCTTATCGAGGACACGACTCCCGACGCGCCGATTTGGAACATAGAGAACATAAGGCACGGCAAGGCGCCCGGCTGGAATTATATCGACGGGTGCATGATGACGTCGCTGTATTCCATATATTGCCAGACCGGAAATAAAAAATATATCGATTTTATCGACAAATTCGTCGATTACTATGTTTTCGAGGACGGCAGCATACGCGGATTCGAACTCGATACATACAATCTCGACAACATAAACGAGGGGCGTATACTCTTCGATTTGTACCGCGAAACGGGCAAGGAAAAGTATAAAAAGGCGGCAGACCTGCTTTACGAACAGATAAAAACTCAGCCCCGCACGGGTTCGGGCAACTTCTGGCACAAGAAGATATACCCCAACCAGGTATGGCTCGACGGGCTCTATATGGCGCAGGTATTTTATACCCGCTACGAAACTGAATTCGGCGGCTGCAAATACTATGCCGATATAGTAAACCAGTTCCAGAGCGTTTACGACAATATGTACGACAAGCAGAAAAAGCTGTATTACCACGGCTGGGACTATTCTAAGCAGGCTTTCTGGGCGGACAAGCAGACGGGGCTTTCAAAGAGTTTCTGGCTCCGTTCCGTAGGCTGGTATACGGTCGGGCTTGTGGATGCAATAGGGTACTTTGTCGGGCACGAGGAGCTTAAAGAAAAGCTGATAAAGATATTCAAAGAGACGATTGAAGGGCTCGAACAGTACATAGATAAAGACGGCCACATGTTCTATCAGGTAGTCGACCAGGGCGGAAGAGAGGGCAACTATCTTGAGACCTCCGGCAGCGCAATGATAGCCTATGCCATGATGAAGGGCGCCCGCCTCGGCGTGATAGACTCGCGTTTTGCCAAAGTCGGCGAAGAGGTGTTCAACGGCATCTGCGACAAATACCTCACCGAAGAGGACGGCAAACTCAATCTCGGCGGAATATGCCTCGTTGCGGGACTCGGCCCCGAAAACAACCGCCGCCGCGACGGCACTTTCGAGTACTATATCTCCGAGCCTGTAGTCGAAAACGACGCCAAGGGCACCGGCCCGTTCGTTATGGCATACACCGAGCTCATGCAGATTCATAAATAATCGTGTTTGCAAGAGATAATCAGGCTTACAATTTTTCCTTATAATTTAATCCGCAGCGGGCAATTTTGCCCGCTGCGGATTATTTTTATTTGTAAGCATCATGGGGATATGAATATGATAAAAATATTATTTTTTATATGAAATAGTACTGACAGATTTTGACAGTATAGAATTTATCCTAAATAAATTACATTTTATTATTGACCTTTCCCTCGCATAATGATATAGTAGTAGTGGAATATAATATGCTTTCCGGTATATTTATAAGGAGGAAAAGGTGAAAGTTAAATTATTGCCTCTTGCCGCTGCGGCGGTGTCTGCGTTCTTTGTTTTTACAGGCATAGCCGGCTGTACGCAAAGTCAGCCGCATGTACATAACTTTACGAACTATGTGGTTCAGGAGCCCGATTGCGTAAATGAGGGCAGCATGGAGCAGGTATGCGCGGACTGTGGTGAAAAAATCTATTCAGATATACAGCCGCTCGGGCACAAGTACGTAAACGGCATATGTGAACGCTGCGGCCAAAGCGACGGCACCGCTCAGCCTGAGCCCACGTGCGAACATGAGTACGATGTCACGGTGGTCTCCGAGCCTGATTGCACCGAGGCGGGTAGCATAAAGCTCGTTTGCTCCAAATGCGGCGACGAATCGGTAGCACAAGTGCCTGCGCTCGGGCACAAGTACGTAAACGGCATATGCGAACGCTGCGGCCAGAGCGACGGTACCGTTTCGCCCGTGTGCGAGCATGAGTATGGCGCTACAATGATTGCCGCGCCCGACTGTACCGAGGCGGGCAGCATAGAGCTCGTTTGCTCCAAATGCGGCGATGAATCGGTGATGCAAGTGCCTGCGCTCGGGCACAAGTACGTAAACGGGGTATGCGAGCGCTGCGGCCAGAGCGACGGTACCGTTTCGCCCATGTGCGAGCATGAGTATAGTGCTACAATGATTGCCGCGCCCGACTGTACCGAGGCGGGCAGCATAAAGCTCGTTTGCTCCAAATGCGGCGATGAATCGGTGGTGCAAGTGCCTGCGCTCGGGCATAAGTACGTAAACGGGGTATGCGAGCGCTGCGGCCAGAGCGACGGCAGCGACCCCGACGACCCGAATATCCCCGACGACCCTGTGTTGTTACTGTTTACCGACATAGACGAGGCGTACAGTTATTCGCGGGAGCTCGGGTATCCGTTCAGTGAAACCGACTTTATAAACGGAATGCGCGGCATGCGCTTCACCGAGGTGTTCACTAACTCCAACGGACATTTAAAAGTTAAGTACGGCACTATATCGGCCGATATAGGTGACGTCAGGGTAGATATTCCAACAGATGGCGCGGCGCACGTCGGCCTGATAAACAGCATAGAGATATCCAAAGACGGCGCTTTGTTAATATCAGACACCACAGGCAAGCTCGTCGATTTCGGCAGGCTCGAACCCTTTAAAACGGCCTTCGGTGAATATTTGGTCGGCGCGGCAATAAATCTTCAGAACGAATTGCTGCTTCTCAAAAACGACGGTACAATCGTAAAGGCGGGCTTTATAAGCAAAAATTCCTCGGTGGAAGTGGTAGATGATTTGTTGCTTTATCGTCAATATCAGTCTTCCTATTCGGTGGACGGCGCTTTTAACCGAAATATCGAATATGCCGACGTTGCGCCCACGCATTTAGGCAAACCGGTTACCTCGGTTGCCAGCGACGCGTTTGCAGGCTATTCATCGCTTCGCGGAGTAGTGTTGCCCGAAGGAATAGGGCAAATAAACAACCGCGCATTTAAAGATTGCTCAGCGCTCGAATATATAGTTTTGCCGGAGTCGCTCTACAGAATATCGGCAAATGCCTTTGAAGGTTGCAGCTCGCTCGATAATATATTCTATTGCGGAACAAAGACGCAGTGGTCGGCATTAAAGGCCGTTCTTCCAAGTACGGATGTTACGGTATATTTTTACAGCGAGGTAGGCCCCGTCATCGGTGAAAATTACTGGCACTACGATGAGGAAGGCAATCCCGTTATATGGTGACGCATGGCAAAGATTAAATAAAACATAGTGTTTAAAATACGGGTCGTTGCAAAACAGGCAACGACCCGTATCCGGTTGTGCTCATATTATTTCCCGTACTCCGAGGGAGGTGTGCCGAAGTATTTTTTAAACACGCGCGAAAAGTACAGCGGTTCCGAAAATCCGCACATTTCGGCTATCTGCGAAATGCTGTATCTGCTGTATTGGTTGCTCATCCCGCTGAGTATAAGTCTGCCGGCAAGCTCCATGCGCCTTGATATCAGGTATTCGTGGGGAGTTATGCCCGTTTCGCTTTTGAACAGTTTGCGCACATAGTCGTAATTGAGCGGCAGGGTGCGGATAAATGCGTCGAGCGCATACGACGAGTTGCTCACGTTCGCCTCGATATCGGCCTTTACGCTCTCCACGACGGGTGAGCACGCGGGCTGCCTGGTCTGCGCTATGATGTAGCTTATGATAAGGTCGCCGAGGGCGCTCAGCACCGCGGCGCTCTTTTCGTCCCCGCGTTCAAAATAGTTCGCCGCCTGCAAAAAAGCGTGCGCAAGCCCTCCGCGGCTTTCCTCGCAAACGGCCTTTGGCGATTTAAAGGGCAGCGCCGTGCCTTCCATAAAAATATATATGTCGGCGGCATTTTCGCCCGTGCGCTCGAAGTCGGTGAGCGGGGGTATGGCAAGAACGTTGCCGCGCATAAAACTTTCGTTACCCTTGGCGCACTTAACTTCGCCGCGCGCGGCGCATTTTATAAATTGCCAGTATTTCCGTCCTGCGGCGAACTCGCGCGTTCTGCGCGCGTCGCTTCCCGCGTAAACAATCTTATTCATACCCGTATTTTACCATAAAATATCCGTTTTGTCTATATAACCGATAAAAATTTTTGTTGCGCCATGTATTTTTTATGGTATAATGAGTGCATGAATCACGGGTCTGACCCGACCCCGTTTAATAAGGTGTTATCATGAATATAGACTGGAATGCAGAGGACTATCATAAAAATTTTGCTTTCGTGTACGAATACGGCGAAGCCTTGCTCAATTTATTTACCCTGCCAAAGGGCTCGTTTATAGCCGACGTGGGTTGCGGCAGCGCCGTTTTAACGAAAAAACTGAAAGAGGCGGGATACGGCGTGTGCGGCATAGACGCCTCGCGCGAGATGACGGAGCTTGCAAAACGCAATGCGCCCGATATCCCCTTTATGTGCGCCGATGCGACTGAGTTTTCGCTCGACCGCCCCGCCGACGGGCTGTTTTCAAACGCCGTATTCCACTGGATTGACGATACGGATAAGCTGGTAAAAAATCTTGCGCGCAACCTCAGGGCGGGAGGGGAGCTGGTGTGCGAATTCGGCGGCAAGGGCTGTGCCGAGTCGGTGCACTCTGCGCTTGAAGAAATCTTTGCCGAACGCGGGCTTAAATACCGCCGCACATTCAATTTTTTATCGATAGGCGAATTTGCGCCCGTGCTCGAAAAGCACGGCCTCGTTCCCGTATATTGCACGCTCTTTCCGCGCCCTACGCGACAGAGCGGAGAGGAGGGTCTTAAAAACTGGATACTCACCTTCCTCAAAGAGCCGTTTGAGGCAATCGCCGACGACGTGCGCGGCGAAATTATCGCCGAGGCAGAGAAAAGGCTGCGCGCAAAACTTTTTAAAGACGGCGAATGGTTCGTCGACTATGTGCGTATCCGCGTAAAGGCGGTAAAGGTATAAAAGTCGTTGCCGCGCTCTGTACGGCGGCGGTATTTCGCCCATATATGCGGCGAAACCAAATTTTAAATAATTCGGCAATATATGCGGGGGAATTGAAATTGCCCCGTACATATGACGCAATTATCCGTAAATATTTCAACGTTAAAAATAAAAAATGCCGCCCGCGCTTTTGCGCGGGCGGCATTTTTAATCGAAATTTTTATATAATGCACGTTATTTTCGCCATATATGCGGGCGAATTATTTATCTTGGCAGTTTCCGCAGCCGGTTTTCAGGTCTGTTTTGGCAAAAACGTTGCACTCCAGCTCGGCGCACTCTTCGTCCGTCAGCTCGTATCCGCACGCCGCAAAAAAGTCGACGGCTTCGCCGTCGGGGAGCGCGTATATCGCCTTTGCGCCCGCCTCTTTCAGCCTCATCTCGGCTGTGTACAGGAGGAATTTGCCCAGCCCCTTGCGCCGCCTGTTCATCGTGATGTAAATTTCGCGTATGTCGCCCCAGCCGTCTTTAAAGTTCCAGTCGTTGCCCGGTTCGTCTATCTGGTATATGCAAAAGCCGCTTAAGTTTCCGTCGTCCTCAATCAGGTCGACTTTCAAAAGCCCCGCCAGAAGGTCGGGCAGAACGTACTCGTTCACGAGGTGTTCGGCATCCTCGTCGCAGCCGAGCTCGTCGTAATAGTCTGCGAACATCTTGCCGAATCTCCCGGCGTATTTGTCGTTGAGCGGAAAAACCCGTATCATGTAAAACTCCCGTGCGGCAGCTTTGGTATCTTGCTGCCGTCTGCAATCATTATACCGCATTTTTGCGCTGAATGCAATACTGTAAGGGGGACAAAAAAGTAACCCACCCGCATAGCGGGCTCTTTCCGCATTGCAGGCTCCCTTGTGTAAAGGGAGCTGGCATACGAAAGCGCAAGCGAGAGTATGACTGAGGGATTGTCATATTACTACGGCGCTTTGCGCCTACAATCCCCCCTTAATCCCCCCTTTACACAAGGGGGCACGGTGTGGGGCGCTCCATTTACACAAGGGGGGCTCTCAGGTAAAACATGCCTCCTTTACACAAAGGGGCTTGTCTGCTGATTGCCCATATTACCTTTTTTTACTCATCGGCAAAAGCCTATCACTGAACCCACGGACTATCCGGGGGGTTTCTTTATACAATAAAAAACGGCGGAGCGCTCCGCCGTTTTAATTTTTTGGTTATGCCTTAAAAAGGTTTACTCTGCGGCGTAAACGGAAACCTGCTTTCCGTCTTTGCCAACCCTTTCGAACTTAACGGTGCCGTCGATGAGGGCGAAAAGCGTATCGTCCTTGC
Source organism: Candidatus Coproplasma stercoravium (assembly GCA_018713165.1). Taxonomy (GTDB): domain Bacteria; phylum Bacillota; class Clostridia; order Christensenellales; family Borkfalkiaceae; genus Coproplasma; species Coproplasma stercoravium. Next base: position 41,285 of record DVFR01000038.1, read on the forward strand.
CGATGCCAACGTTGTTGCCGGGGTGGAACTTGGTGCCGCGCTGTCTTACGAGAATGTTGCCCGCAAGCACGAACTGACCGTCGGAACGCTTAACGCCGAGCCTCTTCGCCTCGCTGTCTCTGCCGTTGTGCGACGAACCCGTACCTTTTTTATGCGCGAATAAATTTAAAAATAACATATTCTTTGCGTCCTCCCTGATTATTCAGCCTTAGCTTCTGCAGGAGCTTCCTGCGCGGGCTCTTTGGCTGCCTTTTTAGCTCTCGCGGTCTTCTTTGCCGCGCCGCCGATAGCCGTAACCTTCACCTCGGTGAAGGGCTGCCTGTGACCCTGCTTCTTGCGTTCGTTCTTCTTGGCCTTGTACTTGAAGACGATTATCTTCTTGGCCTTGCCCTGTGCAACTACGGTAGCGGTAACCTTTGCGCCGTCAACTTCTGCGCCCACCTTGATGCCCTTTTCGTCTGCAACCATAATTACGGGGAATTCTACGGTGTCGCCTACGTTTGCGCTCAGCTTTTCAAGCTTAACGGTGTCGCCTTCGCTAACTCTGTACTGCTTGCTGCCGTTTTCAAAAATAGCGTACATGGAAAAATTTTACCTCCTCTAACCAGTCTCGCCGGGATTTATGCGCGCAAAAAGCGTCGCGGGCGGCCACTTGAATAAATTTTGGCACTTAAAAAAGAGCCCGTCCCGAGCGGCTCGAAATATAATTTACCATATGCGGCGGCCAAAGTCAAGCAAAAAAGCCTTGCTAAAAAAATTCTGCCCGTTTTGAATGCTTTAAAAAAGTGCGGGCGAATAAGGGGCGATTTTTTTGCGCATACTCCGTAAAAAAGGAGGACGGTATGGAAAAAACAAAGAGCGACGGCGAGGTGCTCGCCGAAATTTACCGCAACGCGCAGCTCGCTTTGCAGTCGATATCCGACATCATGCCCGAGATTGACGACGTCGGCATAAAGGAGGAGGTCATGCGCGAACACGAGGAGTATGAGCACATATCCGGCAGGGCGGCGCAGCTCGCGCAGAAATTCAATATGGAGATAAAGGAGCCGAGTCCCGTGAAAAAGGCGATGATGTGGTCGGCGATAAAGATGAACACCGTTGCCGACAATTCCTCGCAGCACATCGCGCAGATGATGATAAAGGGCACCGTGACGGGCATAACCAGCCTTAAAACGACGCTTACCGACGCGGGCGAAATGGACGGGGAGATAAGGGAACTTCTCACGCAGCTCATCGCCCTCGAAGAGGGATTCGAGCGCAGGCTCAAAAAATTTTTATAATTTAAAATGTTTTCGGCTTGCCGCATAAAACGCGGGCGACGGCAGCAGTAAATTCAGATACGGAAAATTGAAGCGGCAATAAATTAACGCGCGGCGCGGGGGCAAAGTTTGCCCCC
>DVFR01000009.1 GCA_018713165.1 Candidatus Coproplasma stercoravium
CGGCGCGCCCGATTTTTCGGGCGCGCCGCCGCTTTAAAAAACAAAACTTAATGGCCGCTCAAAAGAACTCACGCGGCCCGCAGTCATTATAAATTTTTGCATAGTTTACTTTGTAAAATCAAGCAGAGCAATCTGCGCAGTTACAACTCCGTCTCTTCGAGCTCTGCACCCTTGTAGCGCACGAGCGACTTCACGCCCAGCTTTTTCAGCTCTGCGCACGTTTCGTCGAACATAAAGCCGAGAGCCTCCTTGCAGTGGGCGTCGGAGGAGAGCATAAAGCGGCAGCCGCGCGCGCACATCTCCTGCAGGAGCCAGGGCGAGGGATACATTCCGCCGTTGCCCCTGAACAACCTGCCGAGGTTTACCTCTATAACGGCACCCTGCGGCAATTTCTGTACGGCAGAGAGCGCCGCGCGCCTGTAACGCGGATTCCCCTCGTCGATGAGGCCGTGCTCCGCATTCGAGCAGGTGATGACGTCGAAGTGGCCGTACACGTCGGGGGCAACTTTTTCGGCGAGCTCGCCCACCTCCCGGTAAAAAAGTTCGGCCGCGGCATAAACGTCGCCCCCGAACACATTGTTTATTATCTTTACAAAAGCCGGGGCGCGGCAGTCCACGGGAAAATAGCGCTCCCCCGCCTTGAAGTAGTGCACCGAACCTATTACGTAGTCGCACACCGAGGGGCGCTCGCCGTACAGGTCGAGCTCAACGCCGTTCAAAAGGCATATTTTGCCGGCATATTCTCTTTTAAGGCGCCCGAACTCCTTCATATAAGCAAGATAATCGCGTATACAATACGACGGGTCGAACGACGTATATGAATGAAAGGAAAGCCCGAGCGTATCGAAGCCGACGGCTATCGCCGCCTTGACCATATCCTCCATGCTGTCCTTCCCGTCGCAGAAAGTCGTATGAGTGTGAATGTTTGATTTTATTAAAGGCATCATTCCACCGTTTATATTATTTTAAAATAAATTAATGTTTCAAGCAGGATTCCCGCAGTAAAGTTCAGCGAGCGAATGCAAGCACATTTCCCTCCGTCTCGCTTTGTTTGCGCTTCGCGTGCCACCGTTTAAAGCTAAAGCTTTAAAGGAAAGATTCGTGCATTTACTGCAGCGCAATCCCTCAGTCTTGCTTCGCTCATTTTATTCGCTTCGCAAGCCAGCTCCCTTTACACAAAGGAGCCTATATTGCGGAATATTTTTTAATAGTTACTTGCGCAAGCAGGGTGTCTCGGCGGCATTCCTATAATACGTGGGCTCTTAAAGATGCCGCCAGAAAAACTTAGTTCCTCAAACTCACGAAATTTTTCGTTCCCGGCCGGAACGAAAAATTTGTGAACCCTATTGCATCTTTTCCTGTTTAACTTTTTTATCGACGACGTGGCGGGAAGCGAGCTGCGCCTTTACGTCGTTCGGCGTTATGCCGTATTCGGCCATGAGCACGAAAATATGGTAAGCGAGGTCGGAAATTTCAAAGATAGTCTCCTCCTTGTCGCCGCCCTTTGCGGCAATGACGACCTCGGTGCACTCCTCGCCCACCTTTTTAAGAATTTTATCGATTCCCTTATCGAAGAGATAGGAAGTGTACGAGCCCTCCTTCGGGTCGGTCTTTCTGCCCTTAATCAGCTCGTAGAGCTCGTCGAGTGAGAAGTCCGTAAAATCTTCGTTTTCAAACACCCCGTTCGTAAAGCAACTGTCGGTGCCGAGGTGGCAGGCAGGGCCGTCCTTTACCACCTCTATCACGAGGCTGTCTAAATCGCAGTCGGCGGTGATAGACACTATGTGCTGGAAGTTGCCCGAAGTTTCGCCCTTGAGCCAGAGTTTTTTGCGCGAGCGCGAATAAAAGCAGGTGAGCCTGCGCTTTATGCTGAGCTCCAGGCTCTCCCTGTTCATATACGCCACGGTGAGCACTTTTTTGGAATATACGTCCTGCACCACGGCGGGAATTAGCCCGTCTTTGTCGAAAACAAGTTTATCCAAATCCAAAAGTTTCATAATTACTCCTTAAATCTAAAAACATTGAACGCGTAATATGCCGCAATTAACGCACTACAGCCGCATTTCAACGCCGTTTTGCGCAAGGTAAGTTTTGAGCCTGCCAATGCTTATTTCGCCGAAGTGGAAAACTGAGGCGGCAAGCCCCGCGTCCGCCTGCGGAACCTCCTTAAACAGCTGCAAAAAATCCTCCTTTTTGCCTGCGCCGCCGCTCGCTATCACGGGGATAGACAGCCGCGCGCACACCTTTTGCAGCATTTCGCAGTCGAAGCCGCCCTTCACGCCGTCGGTATCTATACTGTTGAGGACGAGCTCGCCCGCGCCCTCTTCCTGACCGCGGTATGCCCATTCCTCCGCACATATGCCCGTATTGACGCGTCCCCCGTGCGAAAACACGGTGAACTTTCCGTCCACACGCTTTACGTCCATCGAGAGTACTACGCACTGGTTGCCGTACCGCTTTGCCGCCCTGCCGATGAGCGACGGGTCGCGTATGGCGCCCGTGTTGACGCTCACCTTGTCGGCACCGCACTTTAAAACCCTGTCGAAATCGTCGAGCGAATTTATGCCGCCGCCGACGGTGAGCGGAATGAATATGCAGGAGGCGACGGCTTTGAGCGCATCGGAAAAGAGCGCCCTGCCCTCGGAAGAGGCGGTAATGTCGTAAAACACCAGCTCGTCCGCGCCCGAGAGGTTATATTTCTGCGCGAGCGCGACGGGCGTTTCCACCTCGCGTATGCCACCGAAATTTTTGCCCTTTACCACCATGCCGTCGCGCACGTCGAGGCAGGGAATTATCCTCTTAGCCAGCATCTTTCACCGCCTCTACCGCCTCTTTCAGCTCTATCGCGCCGTCGTATATCGCCTTGCCGAGCACCGCGCCCGAAACGCCCATTTCCTTTAATTTTATAAGCTCAGAAATATCGGCGATTCCGCCCGACGCCACTATGTCCATTTTTGTAAGCTCTTTAAGCTTTTTATAAGCATTAAGGTTGGTGCCCGCAAGCGTTCCGTCGCGGGATATGTCGGTATAAATCACCGTGCGCACGCCGCAATCCTCCAGCCTTTTGCAAAAGTCGAACGCATCCAGACCGGTCACGTTTTTCCAGCCGCCTGTCGCCACCTTGCCGCCGTATGCGTCCACGCCGACGGCAACCCTGTCGCCGAAAAACTTTACCGCCTCTCCCACGAGCGGAAAATTATGCACGGCGGCGGAGCCGAGTATCACCCTGCCCGCGCCCGTTTTGAGGTACTGTTCTATCCTTTCGAGCGAGCGCACGCCGCCGCCCACCTCGGCAAACAGTCCGCAGGCGGCTATTATTTCTTTTATAACCGAAAAGTTTACGGGCGAACCTTCGAGCGCGCCGTCGAGGTCGACGAGGTGCACGGCCGAAGCCCCCGCCTCTTTAAAGGAGAGCACCACTTTTACGGGGTCGTCCGAATAAACTTTTTCCTTATCGTAGTCGCCCTGATACAGGCGCACGGCGTTTCCGCCGCGTATGTCTATGGCAGGCAGTAAAATCATGTAGTCACCAGATTTAAACTTATTTTAACTTTGCATTGATTGCGGCATATATGCCGCTTTATTACTTAATCTCCGAAAAGGCGCGCAATATTTTAAGCCCCGCGGCGCCGCTCTTTTCGGGGTGGAACTGTGTGCCGAACACGTTGCCGCGCCCGGCGGAGGCAGTGAGCTCCGCCCCGCCGTACAGGCACGAAGCCGTGGTATAGTCCGAACAGTTTTTGGCGTAGTACGAATGCACGAAATACACGTACTCCCCGTCCGACAGGTATTTATACAGCGGCGAAGGCCTTTTGAAGCAGAGGCTGTTCCAGCCCATGTGCGGAACTTTGAGCCGCTCTTTGAGGTCGGGGGCAATCGGGCAGACTTCGCCCGGGATAAGCCCCAGCCCCGCGTGCTCGCCGTATTCGTAGCTCTTTTCAAAGAGAAGCTGCATGCCGAGGCATATGCCGAGCACGGGTTTTCCGCGCCCGACCTGCTTTAAGAGCACGGGAATGAGCCCGCTCTCCTCCAGTTTTTTATATGCGTCGGCGAATGCGCCCACGCCCGGGAGAATTATCGCCGAACTGTTTTCAATCACCGCCCTGTCAGAGGTGACCGCGCTTTCGGCGCCTATATATTTAAGCGACGCGGAGAGAGAAAAGAGGTTGCCCACGCCGTAGTCAATCACGGCAATCATAGCACGCCCTTTGTGGTCGGCAGCGCATCGCCTTTTTCGGGGTCAATCTTAACCGCCTGCGCCATGACCTTTGCAAACGCCTTGAACACACCCTCGGCGACGTGGTGGTTGTTTTCGCCGTACAGCTTTTTAAAGTGGAGCGCCATCGGGCAGGAGCGCGCGAACGCGAGGAAAAATTCCTTTATCAGCTCGCTGTCCATATCGCCCAGGCGGTATTCGTCGGGGAAGGATACGTCGAAGTTTACGCACATCCTGCCGCTTAAATCGGCGGCGCACAGAATGAGCGCCTCGTCCATGGGCAAAACCGCCCATCCGTAGCGGCATATGCCGCGTTTATCGCCGAGCGCCTTTAAAAAGGCAGAGCCGAGCGCAATGCCGCAATCCTCCGCCGAGTGGTGAAAATCGACCTGCGTATCTCCCTTGCAGCGCAGGAACAAATCGAACCCGCCGTGGCGGGCAAACTGTTCGAGCATATGGTCGAAAAAGCCGCTGCCCGACTTTATATCGTACTTCCCGTCGCCCCCGAGGACGAGTTTTACCTCTATATCCGTCTCTGTCGTAGTCCTCTTTATCTCAGCCTTCCGCATCTCTTTCCTCCAGAATTTTTTGAACGGCATTTAAAAATTCGTCCATCTGCGCGCGCGTGCCTACGCTCACGCGGACGAAGTCCTTTATCCTCTCGTCGCCGAAATGGCGCACGAGTATGCCGCGTTCTTTAAGTTTTTCATATAGTTCCTCCCCACCTACGCCGCTATGGCGCGCAAGCAGGAAATTTGCCCTTGACGGGAGTACTTCAAACCCCATTTTTCCGAGTTTGGTTGCGGTATATACCCGCGCGAATACTATTTTATCCACGCACGAACGGAAGTACTCGTCCTGCTCCAAGCTCATCGCCGCGGCGTACATGCTCATTCTGTTTACGTTGTAAGGGTTGAACGAACAGCGCACAGCTTCGATATCGGATATGAGCTGCTTGCTTGCAAAGGCAAAGCCAACCCTTGCCCCCGCGAGCGAACGCGACTTCGACATGGTCTGCACCACAATCAGATTGTCGTATTTTTTTACGAGCGGCACGGCGGAACTGCCGCCGAAGTCGATATACGCCTCGTCGACTATCACCAGCCGCCCGCGGTTCTGCAAAACGAGCTCCTCCACTTTTTCGGGCGCAAGGTACACGCCCGTCTGCGCGTTGGGGTTGGCGATGCAAACCGCCGAATCTATGCCCTCGTAATCGGAAACGTCTATCGAAAAATCGCCGCGCAGAGGCACCGTTTTGTATTTTATGCCGAGCAGCGAGCACAGAACGGGATAAAACCCGTAGGTTACGTCGGGGAATGCCACGCCCGTATCCTGCAAAAAGGCGCGGAATATGTGTGCGAGAACCTCGTCGGAGCCGTTGCCTACGCTCACGTTGCCCGTGCCCAGCCCGCAGACGGCTGCCGCCGCCCTCTTTATGAGCAGACAGTCGGGGTCGGAATAGAGGTTGAGCTTTTCCGCCTGACCGTAAGTTGCCTCCGCAACGCCCTTCGCGGGCGGATAGGGGCTCTCGTTGGTGTTTAATTTTATATATTTTTTATCCTGCGGCTGTTCGCCGGGAACGTAGGGCTTCAGCCCGGCAAGAGCTCTGCTTAAAAAACGTGACATAATAAAATTAACCCGTTAATATGCCGCAATTACCGCTATTTTTTGGCGAAAAACGCCGCTGCGCGGCGGCTATAAAGCCGTGCCGAAAAGCAGATAAATGCGGCGGCGCCGACAATGCCGGCAACCGAAATATATAATAAAATTTTTATTTTTCTGAAGCTGCGACGCGCACCTTTACGGAATTTGCGTGCCCGTACAGTCCCTCGCTCTCGGCAAATTTTATAACGCAGTCCGAAGCCTTTACAAGCTCGCCCTCGGTATAGCGTATGTACGACGATTTTTTTACGAAGTCGTCGACGGAGAGCGGCGACGAAAATTTTGCCGCGCCGCCCGTGGGCAGCGTGTGGTTGGGGCCTGCAAAGTAATCGCCGAGCGCCTCGGGCGTGTATCTGCCGAGGAATATCGAGCCCGCGTTCCTTATTTTTGGCAGGAGCGGCATGGGGTCGTCCACGCACACCTCGAGGTGTTCGGGCGCGATTTCGTTGGCTATGTCCACCGCCTCTTCAATGCTGCCGCAGATTATAATTTTGCCGTTGTTTTCAATCGAGGCGCGGGCAATCTCCACGCGTTGCATCGAGCATAGTTGCCGCTCAATTTCCTCTTGCACCCGCAATGCGAGCTCTTCGCTGTCGGTCACGAGCACGGCGGAAGCGAGCTTGTCGTGCTCCGCCTGCGATAGGAGGTCGGCGGCGACGAACACGGGATTTGATTTGCCGTCGGCAATGACGAGTATCTCCGAGGGGCCCGCAATCATATCGACGTTCACAATGCCGTACACCTGCTTTTTTGCGAGCGCGACGAAGATATTGCCGGGGCCGACGATAACGTCAGCCTTGGGTATGCTCTCCGTGCCGTAGGCGAGCGCGGCAATCGCCTGCGCTCCGCCCGCCTTGAACACCCGGTCGGCGCCAGCAACGCGCGCGGCGTACAGAATTTCAGGCTTTACTTTCCCGTCGGACTTTACCGGCGTAACCATGATTATCTTATCCACGCCCGCGATTTTTGCGGGAATTATGTCCATGAGTACGGTCGAGGGATAGCTCGCCGTGCCGCCCGGCACGTACACGCCCGCAACCGATACGGGTGTATACTTCTGCCCGAGAATCACGCCGCCCGCCTTTTGAATTTCAAAGCCCGTTTTTACCTGCTTTTTGTGGAAAAAGGCGATATTTTCCGCTGACGCGCGCACGACTGCCTTGTAATCCTCGGAGAGCGCCTCTTCGGCGGCGGCGAACTCCTCCTCCGTCACCTCTAACGACTCCCCGCCGTAGCCGTCGAATTTTAAACTGTATTCGCGGAGAGCCTCGTCCCCGCGCGCGGCGACGTCGGCAACGACAGCCTTTACAATGCCCTCGTACTCGGCATAGTCGTCAATCTTGCGGGATAAAATTTCTTCGGTTTTATAGTCCTTATAAATTTTAATCATCGGGAAGCTCCTTCTTCAATCTCTCCACGCACGCCTCAATCTCCTCCCTCTTGAACTTGAAGCGCGCCTTGTTTGCAATCAGCCGCGCGGATATGGGGAATATCTCCTCTATAACCGACATGTTGTTCTCGCGCAGGGTCGAACCCGTTTCGACTATGTCGACAATAACGTCTGAAAGTCCTAAAATGGGCGCGAGCTCTATCGAGCCGTAGAGTTTTATAACCTCTATATCCCTGTTTTTTGCCGCAAAGTGCCTCTCCGCCACGTGCGGGAACTTGGTGGCGACGCGCAGGGGGCGCGACATGTCCTCCCTGAACCCGTTTACGGAGGCAACGCACATGCGGCACCTGCCCGTTTTTAAATCCAAAAGTTCATAAACGTCGGCGCCGCTCTCGGCGAGGATATCCTTGCCCGCAACGCCGATGTCGGCTACGCCGTGCTCGACGTAAACGGTTACGTCGGTGGGCTTTACCCAGAAATAGCTCACGCCGCTGTTTTCGTCGGTGAACACGAGCTTGCGCGTGTCCGACATCAGCTCTTCGCACGAATAGCCCGCGCGCTCCAACATCTTATATACCTTTTCGCCCAACCTTCCCTTGGGCAGCGCCACGTTAAGCATAATATAGTTTCCTGTATAGTTTTATTTGCATAATATTTTAATAATGTAAAGTTTTATTTATAAAAATACAGTAATTTTCAAAGTTTTATTATAGTTTTAAAGCGTTTACCCTCGGGAACGATTGAAGAGGCGAGCACGCGCTTTTTCTCGTCTGAAAGCTTTTTCACCACCTTTAAAACCTCTGCGGGGGCAATGTCTTTTGGATAAAGTACCAAAGCGTCGGCGTCGTATTCGCGCGACTTTTTAAAGTAAAAATCGAGCTCGTCGGGGTATAGCGCAAAGCCTGCGCCTCCCTTTCCCGCGCCGAATTTTTTTACGAGATTGTCGTACCTGCCGCCCGAGAGCACGGCGCGGGGAAACTTTTCGATATACCCCTGAAAGATAACGCCGTTGTAGTAGGCGGGGTCGTTTAAAAGAGAAAAATCTATCCCGAACGCCGTACTCTCCTCCCCGAGCGCGTTTAAAAGCTCTTCGAGCTCGTCTGCCGCTTCAAGGCACTTTGCGCTTTCGGGGAAGAGCGAGCGGAGAACGGTGAGCTTTTTTTTGTTGCTTCCGCCTGCGCTTAACAGGGTGCGGAGTTTGCCCGCCGCGTCCTCGCCCATTCCGCAGGAGATGCACACCTCCTTCAAATCGTGCAGATTGCGCGCGCGCATACAGCCGAAAACTTCATCGGGCAGGCTGTCCATGCCGCAGCTGTTTGCGATGCCCTCAAGCGCGCCCATGTGCGAAACGTCCATCACGTACCCGCCGCCTATCGCCGCAAGGCTTTCGCTTGCCAGAAAGAGCACTTCGAGCTGGGCGTACGAATCGACGTCGCCGATATATTCCAGCCCTATCTGGCTGATTTCCCTGAACTGCCCGCCCGGGCGGTCGGGACGGTAAACGCTTTCGCGGTAATACACCTTGCGCTGCTTTTCTTCCGACCCTTTACAGTTTTTTACGATTGAGAGCGTTACGTCGGGCTTCAACGCGAGCAGCCTTCCGTCGCGCCCGCCAAACGTTATGATGTCGCGGCTCTTTAAAAAGTTGAGGTTTTCGAGATACAGCGAGTACTCTTCGAACCGCCTCATCTGAAAGCGCGAATAGCCGTAGCTTTCAAACAGCCCTTTAAGGCTGAAATACAGCCTCTCTTCCTCGGAGAGGTTCAGTTCAGTCATCTTTCTTTTCCCCTTCGGAATACTTGCCCAGAATTTCGCGGTAACCGCCGCTACCGTGTTGCAGACAGCGCGACACGCGCGAAAGGGTCGCCGAGGATATGTCGGTAATGTCTATAATCCGGTTATAGGTATAGCCCCTTAAAAGAAGCTTTGCGCACAGCAGGCGCTGCGAGAGCTGCTCCACCTCGGTATAGGTGCACAGGTCTGCGAGCAGTTTTTCAAAGTCCTCCGCACGGGTAATGCCCGCAAAAAGTTCGTATAATTCCTTTCTCGCCTGCTCTTTATCGAATTTTTCGTTTTCGTGGTCAACCATATAAAATTTATTTCCTTCCTTTAAGGTTTTTTGTGTTTGCTATTCTATTTTACTTTCATACTTTAAATTTGTAAAGCATTTTGAGCCGCAAACGGCAAAATTATTTTATTTAACGCAGCTTTTAGCGCAAGTCACCCGCTTTATACCGTTTTCGGACTGTTTGCGCGCCGTGCTTATTTCTTGCTTCCCTCATTGCAGGCTTTATTTCCGCATTGCGGGCTCCCTTGTGTAAAGGGACGAACATTGCTGTTCTACAAACAGCAGACACCTGCTGTTTGAGCAATGCGAGATGAGCGAGCACATAGTGCATGGTGCGAGCGGTGACCGCGCGAGGAACTTTAGTTCCGACACTTTGCGGAGGGCTCCCTTCGGGAAACCGCAAAAAACGGCGTTCCCCTTGCGCCGTTTGAGAATGGCACCACAAGGGTCAGACTGAGGGATTGTTTGTCCTCGCCAAAGCCAGCCTATAATTCTGAACGCGCCGCAAAGCCCTTAACTTTTACAATCCCCCCTTCACTTCCCCCCTTTACACAAGGGGGGCTCGGGTAAAACGTCCCCCTTTACACAAAGGGGGCTTGTCCGCTGATTGCTCGTACATCCTTTTTTCCTCATCGGCAGTAGCCTCCGTCCCAAAGCTATCCGATGGGGCTTTATACAAAAAATAAAATCCCCGCAAAAGCGGGGATTTTAAGTTGAGATTTATGCGCCGAAGGCGCCGTTTATGAAATGCTCTGCCCTCACAGGCGCTTTTAACCGCCGCGGTTTAATGCGCTCAGTCGACAAGGCCGGGCTTTTCGGCGGTGTGCCTCTTTTTCCAGATGCGCAGGAAAATCTTCGAAACTTCGACCGCGACGAGCGGGAAGAGCGCGAGCGCGAGCACGATGAGGTACTGGTACCACTCGAGATACACCAGCTCGAAGAAGTCCATAACGCCGGGCACGAAGGATACGAACGCCACGATTGCAAGCGAGGCGGCCATTGCGCCGTACAGGAAGTGGTTGTGGCCCTGGCCGGGACGGAACACGCTGTCGTAATTGGAGCGCTGGTTTATCGCGTGCACGAGCTGCGAGAGCGCGAGCACCATAAACGTCATCGTCATTGCAATGGCGTGCTTTTCTTCGGGCGTGCCGCCGTAGCAGGCCTCGGCTATCCAGTATGCCGAGAGCGACGCCGCCGTTATGAACAGTCCGTGCACGACTATCCTTATTATAACGCCCTTTTCAAACAGCGTTCCGCTCTTTACGGGCGGCACCTTCATCACGTTTCTGTCGGCGGGGTCTACGCCGAGCGCAATCGCGGGGAGGGAGTCGGTGGCGAGGTTTATCAGCAGTACGTGGATTGCGAGAATGGGGTCTTCCCAACCGAAAACGAACGCGAGGAAGAGCGTGAGTATTTCGGATATGTTGCCCGCGACGAGGAACTGGATTACCTTTTGAATGTTGCGGTATACGCGCCTGCCCTCGCGGATGGCGTGCTCTATCGTCGTAAAGTTGTCGTCGAGCAGAATCATGTCGGCGGCGTCCTTCGCAACGTCGGTGCCCGTTATGCCCATCGCCACGCCTATATCCGCTTCCTTTAAAGCGGGGCTGTCGTTTACGCCGTCGCCCGTCATCGCGGCTACTTCGCCCGTGCGCTTTAACGACTTGATTATCCTGAGCTTATCCGAAGGCGAAACGCGCGCGAAAACGACGCACGTTTTTACCGCCTCGTCGAGCTGTTCGTCGGTCATTTCGTCGAGCTCGGGGCCCGTTATAACGGTGTTGCCCTTGCGGAATATGTGCAACTGTTTGGCTATGGCGAGCGCCGTGACCTTGTGGTCGCCCGTTATCATTATAACGCGTATGCCGGCGTCGTGGCAGGTTTCCACCGCGCCTATAACTTCCTTCCTGGGAGGGTCAATCATGCCCACTGCGCCGACGAAGGTCATTCCGAACTCGACGTTCTCCGTCTCGTCCTCGGGCACCTTTGTAAGCTGGCGCCTGGCAAAGCCTAAAACGCGGAGCGCGTCCTTAGACATATTGTTGCACAGCTCGAGTATTTTGCGCCTGTCGACTTCGGTCATCTCGCGCACGCCCGTGCTTGTGAGGAAGTGCGTGCACAGCGGCAGCATCTCGTCTACCGCGCCCTTGGTATAGGCTATAAGCCCTTCGGGCATCTGATTGAGCGTGGTCATGCGCTTGCGGTCGGAGTCGAACGGCTGCTCGAATAATCTCGGATGCTCCTCCTCGTAGTCGTCGGAGTTTATGCCGAACTTGTCGGCGAAGAGTATGAGCGCGCCCTCTGTGGGGTCGCCCATGGTTTCGCCGGGGCGGTCGGGGTCCATATGCGCGTTGCCGCACAGCGCACAGCCGTCAAGAAGGTCCTGATACACCGCGCGGTGATATTTATCGGCGAGATTTTCGGTCAAAGTGGGCGTACCCATCTCGAAGTCCGCCCCTACGGCGACGTGCGTCACCGTCATTTTATTTAAAGTGAGCGTACCCGTCTTGTCGCAGCACACGACGGTGGCCGAACCGAGCGTTTCGACGGCGGGAAGGCTTTTTACCAGCGCGTTCTTCTTTGCCATGCGCTGAACGCCGAATGCCATTATTATGGTGGCGGTTGCCGGCAGACCCTCGGGAATTATCGATATGGCGAGCGATATGCCGAGCAGCACGAGCGACTGCCACGTTCTGCCGCCGCGCGCGAAGCCGATTATCATTATCGCGACGCACACAATCAGCCCTATCACCGTGAGAATTTTGCCGACGGAGTTGAGCTTTCTCTTTATCGGCGTCTGAAAATCGTCCTGCTTTTTGAGCATATCGGCGATTTTGCCGACTTCGGTGTTCATGCCAGTGCCGACCACTATGCCTACGGCGTTGCCGTACATCACGACGGACGAGGAATATGCCATATTCACCCTGTCGCCGAGGGGCGCGTCTTCGGGCAGCACGGTGGGGCCGTCCTTGGGCGAAGGAACGCTTTCGCCCGTCAGAGAGGCCTCCTGCACGCTCATGTTGTTGTCGTTGATTATTCTTATGTCCGCGGGGACGATAGCGCCGTCCTCGAGGTAAACAATGTCGCCGGGAACGAGCTCGCTTGCGGGAACGACGCTCTCCTCGCCGTTTCTGAGTACGCGGGCGTTGGGAGCGGTCATCTTTTTGAGCGCTTCGAGCGCGTCGGCGGCCTTCTTTTCCTGAATAACGCCCACGGCGGCGTTAAGTACGATTACGCAAAAAATGACTATTGCTTCGGGCAGACCCTCGTCGTCGATGAAATACATGACGAGCGAGAATATCATGGCTATGAACAGAATTATAACCATTATGTCGGAAATCTGCTCTAAAATCATCTTCCAGATGCTCTTGGGTTTGACTTCACGAAGTACGTTTTTGCCATACTTTTCGAGGCGCTTTGCCGCCTCCTCGTCGGAAAGCCCGTCTTCGCAGGTGTTTAAAACCTCTTCGGTTTCCTGATAAGACATCGCGTGCCAAGGCCGTTGTTGTTGGTCTTCCATGGTGTCTGTTTTTAAAAATCCTCCTGAAAATAAAAATTTTTTAAAACGCAAAAAGACATAACCATGCGGGTGTTCACCCGACGGCTATGCCTTGAAAGTTACGGTGTTAAATTATGCGATATTCGTGGGTTGGCGTCGCTACAGTCGCCCACACCTTCGGACATTGCTTTAAAATCCCCTTGCGTTTTAAGTGATATAAATCATAACATACTTATTCCCATATGTCAATAGTTTGAGGCCATAATAAAAAAATGAACTTAAACGAATAAATTTTACTGTTTTTGCGCCGTTTTAGGCCATTTTTTGCGGCTGTACGCATATACGCATACGCGCGCGAACTGCAAAAGTCCGCGCGCGTAAAAATTTTTTTATCTGCCGAGAATTTTATCGGAAAGAGCGAGAACCTCTGCCGAATACTTCTTTTTGCGGCTGTTTAAAACCGCCCTGTAAATGAAGTAGTTGGCAACGACCACGGCAATTCCCGCGACGCCGACGACTATGCCGAGGGCAAAAAGATTCGACGCGCCGAGCACGCCCATGCATATGCACATGCCGACGCCGAGTATGAGCGCGCCTATAACGCCGAGCGTATATGCAAGTATGTCTGCGGGGCGCTTTACCTTTTCGTCGAGCCTTCTGAGCTTTTCGAGGTCGGTCTCCCTGCGTTCGCCGTAACTTTCGCGGATATTCTGCGCTGTTTGCAACTGCTTTTCGTCATATGAAAATTCCATGATTTTCATCTCCTTGATTTATTTTGTAGTTACAGTATATCCGCGCGATGTTTAAGCTTTTATAATTTTAAGTAAACCTTTTGTATTTGTTATGTTAAAAAAACGTTAACGCACGCGTTCCCCGGCCGCGGCGTGTTTTTTCGCGCGCGCCGCAAGCGCCGAAGGCAAGGTAAACAGCGCGACGACCGCTATCACCGCATATACGGGGAAACCCATTAAAAACTCGAACGCGACGCCGAGCGCGGCGCCGCAGGCTATCGCCGCCTTTTTAAATATGCCGCGTCCCTTTTTCGGCTTTTTTACGGCGAGCGTGCCGTCTGCCCTTTCTTCAAGTTCGTATATCTTCTTTTTTGCCTTCATAATACCGCCTCCCGACTATCTTTTTTACCATTATACGGCGGAAATATCCTTAAAATTTAAAGGCAAAGTAAATATTTGGCAGAATTTATGTTAAAAGCGCGTTAAAATAAAATGCCGCTTACAGATAAGCGGCATTTTTATGAACCTGTTTTGCGTGAACTTTTTACATCATCGGCGCGAACATCTGCAATATGGCAATAAGAAGAGAGCGCACTATGCCCGAACGGTGCTTTATATACCTGCGCTGGATACACTCGGGGAAGGTGTTTTCGAAGTCGCGTTCCAGCCCGCGCATAACGCCCTCGTCGTCGGTGTACAGCGCGTTTTCGTACTGCTGGAAGAAGGAGCGCAGGTCGAAATTGGCAGAGCCTATCACCGCGCAATTTTCCGTTAAAACCGACTTTGTATGCACGAACGCGTCCGACATGGTATATACCTTTACGCCGCTTTTTGTGAGCTTATCGGCATTGTCGAGCGAAATGAGATACACGAACTTTTTATCGGGCACGCCGGGAAGGACTATGCGCACGTCCACGCCCGAGCGCGCCTTGGAGGCAAGCAGGTCGGTTATCGTTTCGTCGGGCACGAAATAGGGCGTCATTATATACAGCTTTTTGTTTGCGCGCGCGATTACGTTTGCATACACGTCGCGCACGACGGGGTCGCGGTATTCGAGCCCCGCCGCAAAGGGAAGGAACACGCCGCCCTCCGCGCTCCCGCCCTCGCCGGGAAGCATATCTTCGGGCTTGCAGGGTTCGTCCTGCGGCAACGGCTCCGCAGCCCCCTCCCTTGCCGCTTCGGCAAGCGCGGCGACGGTAGTCGCGCCCGCAAGAGGCTCCGCCTCTGTCCCTTCGGGCGTATTTTCCCGCGCGGTCTCTTCGGCCGAAAGTTTATTTTCTTCGATTGACGGGCATATATCCCCTGACGAAGGCACATTTTCGGCGCCGTCGCGCCCTGCGTTTAAGAAGGGAGAATAGTCGAATTTTTTGCGGGTAACGAACTCCCACTGCCGCAGGAACATGAGCGTGAATCCGCGGGCGGCGTCGCCGTCAACGCGCACGCCGTTGTCTTTCCAGTAGCCGTACATGCGCTTTTCATTGACGTATTCGTCGGCGACGTTTATGCCGCCCGTGTACGCCGTTTCGCCGTCGACGACGGTAATCTTGCGGTGGTCGCGGTAGTTCATGCCAATCTTGTATATGGGCACGAGCCTGTTGAAGGCGTACATCTTTATGCCCGCCTTGCGCACCCTCTTTTTGAGTTTGTGCGGAATCCTGCCGCTCGAACCCATGTCGTCGTAGATTATGCGCACGTCCACCCCCGCCGCGGCGCGCTCTTCGAGCACTCCGAGCATGCGCGAAAAGAGGGCGCCCTCCGCAACAGTGAAATACTCGATGAAGATGAACTTCTCCGCAGTGGAACAACGGAAGAGCATATCGTCGAACGCGCGCGCGCCCGAGGGGAAATATTTTGCGCGCGTGTTTTTATACGGGATATACCCCGTAACGTTTTTAAGATAGGCGCAGGCCTGCGCCGTTACTTCGCTCATATCCCCGCCCGGACAGCCCTCCGCCGAATCGGGGGTGGCGGCCAGAATTTTAGCATACCTTTTACGCGAGCCGCGGAAAAATATATTCTCGTCCGATAAAAAATATATTAAAAATCCGACGGGGAACAAGAGCAGTATGAGCATTATCCACACGGCTTTGGAGCGCCCGTTTTTGTTTGACATAAGAACGTAAAAGCAGGTTACGATATCGAGTATGACCGAAATAATGAGGTAACTGCGGAACGCCGCAACGAGCTGCAGATGCAGCCAGGCGAGTATGCCGAGCTGCAGCAGAGCGACGAACAGGATGAGCATGGCTTTGAGTTTGCCCATGCCCTTGCGCTCGGTTTTTATGCGCACTATGTCGCCGTCGGGCGACTTGGGCATGTGCGCGTCGTGCTGGCGGCGGAGAGTTCTGCTTTCAATCTTCATACAAAACCCCCGTTATGCGCGAAGCCTCGGCTATTATCGAATTTATGTTTTCTTTAAGCACGGCTATTATCGTGCCGTAGCGCACCCTGTCTGTGCGCAGAAGTTCGGCGCAGGAGATTGCCGCGAGCACGAAAAAGGTTACCCCCGCCGAGGCAAGCACCACGCCGCCCGCGAGGAATAAATTGCCGTGCGCGCCAAACGCCATTATGAGCCCGATTGCCACGAACGCGGCGCCTATGAGCGAGAGAAGCGCCCCCAGAATGGTCGCGCGCAGAGGTATGGAGCGTTTTGCGCGCCCCATAAAATTCAAAGCCACTTCAAAGCGTACCTGCAAAAGCTGGAGCCTGTCCTTTCCCCCGACGAGATGGGGACGGGAGAAATCCATGTGGATTATATCGCCGTATTTTCCGTCGCCGTATTCCCCGTCGAGCACCCAGCCGAGGGCACAGTATGCCTTTTTTATTTCCCTCTCCGCGTCGGCCTTCACCGCGACGGAGAGCTTGTCGTCCCTGAAAAGATTTTCCGTCATATATTCTCCGCGCCGCCGTCGTCCCCGCTTCCGCTTTCGCCGAGAATTTCGGAAGTGAGGCGCATTATGTCGGCGCCGTATTTATTTTTGAAACGGCGCAGCAGCGCCGAATATACAGGCTTTGCGGCGGCCATAGCCGCCGCGCCCGAAAGCGACAAAACTATGCCGAGAGCCAGGCTTACCGCGGCGACTCCCTCCATGGCGAGCGCCATCCCGCCGCCGAACATCAGGAGCCCGACGACGCCGAGCGTTACGGCCGCGGCTTTGGGCACGCCGTGCACGCGCCTGTCGAGCCGCTTTACGTATCCGAGCTTGACTTCCGCGGCGCTGCGCGCTGCGTACTTTGCGCGTATCGATTCGGTCTCCCTGCGCTCGTCCTCCGTAGGAGCGGCGTAGGTGTAGTAAAAGCCGCTCTCCGTATTTCTGTTTTCGCCGCCGTGGCGGCCGTCGGACGGGTTAATACCGTTCATCTTTATCCTCCGGCGCGGCGGCAGTATGCCTGCCGTCGCAGTAAAAGTTTCCGCCGCCCGCGGAGCGCTTTATTTTATATAACCCCTTTGCGGCGCGCACAATCATGTAAATTCCCAGCCCGAGCGTGAGCAAAAAAACCACGGCGCCGGTTGCCACGTTCATGGAATGCATCTCGCCCGCCTCGCCCTCTGCCGCAAACGTGGCGACCATGGCCGTCTGGAGCGCGAAAACGGATACGAGCGCGTCGGCAAACGTTACGTTGCGTATTGCCTGCAACGCAAAGTCGCCGTATTTTTTCACCTTTACCGCGTTTATCGCCGCGGCGATTATCTTGTAAAAGGTGTACATAGCCATCATAATCGCGCCGTACATTCCGTAACGCGGGGGCTGTTCGGAGATTATCAAAAAGCTTGCGAGCGCGGCGAACGCGGCGGAGAGAATTATGAGCATTCCGCCGCAGCCGAGATATATGCGCAGTTTGCCGCGGCAGGCAAGTGCCTCATCTTCCCTGCGCCCCGCCTTTAATCCACCGAGCAGCACCGCGCCGCGCATTATGCTTAAAACGAGGTAGTAGCCCGCAAAGAGGCCGTACCAGTAGGAGTGCAGAACTATGCCCAGCACGCCCTGCAGAATTGCGTAAGCGAGGTTTACGGCAAACGACGCCGCCGCAAACGCCGCCGTTCGGAAGCCGTAGTCGCGCGCCATGCGGGCGGTCAGCCTGTTGGATTTTACCGCCTTTGCCGCAAGCCGCTTTACCGGCGCGACCGACGCATACACGCAGTAGCCGAAAAGCGCCGCCGAGAGCGCGTACAAAGCGTAAGCGACGGGGTTTTCGCCGTTCCAGAGCACGAGCACGCACACGCACGCGGCAATCAGGGCGGCAAGCGCGGCGTAGAACGCCCACAGCCACACGCCGGGGTCTTTTAAAAATTTTTTTATCCTTTCCCGGCGCTCCATACCGTCCTCCCCGCAACCGATTTTGCCAATTTTTTACATTCGTTGCGGCATATGCGCCGCCCTTTTTATTCTGTCGCGGCGTTATACGCCGCAGTGTATATTCTTTACGGATTCAGCGTTTTTTAAGGCGCACGGTGAACGACGAACCTTCGCCCACCCTGCTCTCGACGGAGATTTCGCCGCCGAGAATGTCAATCACGCGCTTTACGAGCGCAAGCCCGAGGCCGTTGCCCTCCTGAGAGTGCGAAGTGTCGCCCTGATAGAATTTATCGAATAAGTGCGCGCCCGTCTCCGCCGACATTCCGCAACCGCTGTCGCGCACGCAGGCGCGGACGTATTCGCCCTCGTCACGGAGTAAAACGGCAATACTGCCGCCCCTTTCGGTGAACTTTACGGCGTTTGAAATGAGGTTGTTGAATATTATTTCCAAAAAGCCCTCGTCGGAAACGACCTGCACGTCGTCGATATCGCAGTCGAGCGCGATATCCTTTTCGTCGATTTTCTCTTCGAGCGAGAGTACGCAGCCGCGCATGACTTCGCCCGCGTCGAGCAGCCTTTTTTCGGGAAAAATCTTCTGGTTTTCGAGTTTGTTAAGCTTTAAAATGTCCGTAACGAGCGACGTGAGCCGCCGCGTGGCCGAAACAAGCACGGCGCTGTACGCCGCCCTGTCCTCCCCGCTCAGATTTTTTGCGCCGAGGAGAGAGGCGTAGCTCGATATCACCGAGAGCGGCGTTTTTATCTCATGCGAGACGTTTGCAATAAAATCGGAGCGGAGCATCTCGTTTTTCGAGAGCTCGGCCGCCATCGAATTTATGTTCTCGCAAATGACGTCGTATTCGTCGTATTTGCCCCATATATGGCGGGGTTTTAAGTTTATGTTGAAGTCGCCGCGCGCCATTTTGTCGGTTGCGCGCAGGATTTCTTTAACGGGTTTTTCGGCGCTCGCCCTGCGGAACGCCGCGCCTGCCGCGCACAGGGCGACTGACAAAATTATGAGCACCACGGCGGTGACTATCGCGGTGAGCGCCGTGCTGCCCGAAGCCTCGCTTACGGCGTCGCTCACGAAGATTGAAACGGTGGCGACGGCTGCGACGGCAACAAACAAAACGACGTAATCCAGAAAGGAGAACGAAGAGCGCCGCACCTTTATGCGAGTGCCCCTTTCGGGAGGATTTTCACTGCCGTTTTTTTTGCCTCTTTTGCCGTTAGTTGCGGGATATTCCGCGTCCTTTTTTTCATTCATTTCAAAACCGCCTTATAGCCAAGCCCGTGGACGGTTACTATTTCAAAGCCGTCGCACTCCGCCGTTTTTTCGCGCAGTTTTGCCATGTACACGTCGACCGTGCGCGAAGTGGCGGAACTGTCGTAATCCCACAGGTCCTCCATCAGCTTTGCGCGGGTGAAAGTTTTTTTTGGGAAGGAGAGCAGTTTGAACAGGATATCGAACTCGCGCATGGTGAGAGGCAGTTCCTCGCCGTTCACGTAGGCGGTGTGCTCGTCCTCGTCCATGACGAGGTTGCCGAGCTCGAGTTTTTTGCTCGCGTTTATGTTGGCGCGGCGCAGAATGGCCTTCACCCTCATTATCAGCTCGTCGGTATCGAACGGCTTTACGAGGTAGTCGTCTATCCCCAAGCGGAAGCCGCGCTGTTTGGAGGGCATGTCGTCGCGCGCGGTCATAAACAGCACGGGCACGGCGCAGTCCTGCGAGCGCACGGCGGCGGCAAGCCCGAACCCGTCTAAAACGGGCATCATTATGTCGCTTATAACCATGTCGAACTTCTTTTCGGCAAATTTTCCGAGCGCGTCGGCGCCGTTCAAACAGCCGCAGACCTCGTATCCCTCTGAGGAGAGGCAGGCGCACACCAGCTTGTTGAGTTTTTCGTCGTCCTCCGCAACGAGAATGTTTACCATATAATACCCCTTTTTACGCGCAAAAATGCGCCTTTATAAGCTTTTTTCAGCATTAATCGGCTAAAATTATAGCGGCAAGTTATGAAAAAATTGTTAAAGCGCGCGCCTCAGTCGAATCTTTTTAAAAATTTTTTGAAGGTGTGCATGTTTACGAACACGGCGACGGCGCAGCCTGCCGCCGCGGCGCAGAGCACGCCCGCAACCGGCCAGAACACGGCGGGATAGTCGGAATGCACCTCAGCCGCGCGCCCGATTATAACAAAGAGCATAAGCGCGGCGAAAAATGCGCTGAACGCTATCGTGAGCGAGCGTATGAGCTTGTTTTTATAGGTGATGTAGCGCTTGATTTCGGCGGCGTACTCCGCCTCCCTGCCTGCGGGAATGGAATTTTTGTTGAGCTTTGCAATTTCGCTGTATTTCATATATCTCTCCCTATGCGCGGTTATTTTAAAAACATGCGCATGAGCTTTTCCTTCTTTTTGCTGTAAGGCTGGTATCTTACGGGCAGGTCGAACACCGTGCTCTTATCGACAATCGACTTTTTGTGCGTGAAGCAGTCGAAGCCGTCCTTGCCGTGGTATGAGCCCATGCCGCTTGCGCCGAAGCCGCCGAAGCCCATCTGGGAAGTTGCGAGGTGGATAATGGTATCGTTTACGCAGCCGCCGCCGAAGGCGCACCTCTCCGTCGCCTTTTTTATGAACCTGCTGTCAGACGAGAACACATAGAACGCCAGCGGGTGGGGCTGCGCGTTAATTTCGGCGAGCAGTCCGTCGGCGTCGTCGTAGGTGAGCACGGGCAGGACGGGGCCGAAAATCTCCTCGCCCATAACCGCGTCGCGGCGGGTTACGCCGTCCATCACGGTGGGCTCTATGCGGAGCGACTTTTCGTCCCTTCCGCCGCCGTACACCACCTTTTTATCGTCTATCAGCGAACATATCCTGTCGAAGTGTTTGCGGGTGATGATTTTGCCGTAGTCTTTGTTTTCGAGCGGGCGCTCGCCGAACTGCACGGCTATCTGCTTTTTAACTTCGGCGATAAATCTGTCCTTCACCGAGGCGTGCACCACAACGTAGTCGGGCGCGACGCACGTCTGGCCGCAGTTTAAAAACTTGCCGAACACTATGCGCCTTGCGGCGAGGGCGATATCAGCCGTTTTATCGACGATGCAGGGGCTCTTGCCGCCGAGTTCGAGCGTGACGGGCGTGAGCCTCTCCGCGGCGTGCCGCATGACTTCCTTGCCGACGGCAACGCTGCCCGTGAAGAATATTTTATCGAAAGGCATGTCGAGCAGGGCGGAATTTTCGGCTCTGCCGCCGAGCACGCAGGCGACGTGCTCGGGAGGGAACGCCTCCCTTATGATATCGGCTATCACCGCGCTCGTCGCCGGGGAGTACGCCGAGGGCTTTACGACAACGCAGTTGCCCGCCGCAACGGCGTTTGCCAGCGGCTCCATGGCGAGCATGAACGGGTAGTTCCACGGGCTCATGACGAGCACGCAGCCGTAGGGCGACTTTTTTACGTAGCTCGTGGCGGGATACTGCGCGAGCGGCGTGGGAACGACGGTATCGCGCGACCAGCGGCGGGTGCGCTTTATCATATAGCCGAGCTCGGAGAGCGTCATGCCCACCTCGCACATATAACTTTCGAACGCGCTCTTGCCGAGGTCGGCTTCGAGCGCCGCGCATATCTCCTTTTCGCGCGCGGTTATAACCTTTTTAAGTTTTTTGAGCGCGGCTATCCTCATGCCGGCGGGGAGAGTTGCCCCCGTTTCGAAGTAGGCGCGCTGTGAATTTAAAACGTCCGTCATCTTTAATCACTCCTTTATTTCGTAATATATCCTTCCGAGCGCCTCCGCATTCATCAGGCGGGGTACGGGGTAGAGGGGATTCGCCTCCCTGTCGGCGTGGCGGGCGAGCTCTTTTATATCGCCCTCCTCTACTTTCAGCTTTTCGGGTATGTTCATCTTTCTGTTGAGCTCTTCGACAAAGCGGATAAATTCGTCCGCCGCGTCCTTATCGCAGAGGTCCGGAGACGCGACGCCGCTTCTGCGCGCAAGGCGGGCAAGCCGCTTGCGGCAGTATATGCCGTAGTCCTTTAAAACGTATGGCAGAATAACGGCGTTCGCCAGCCCGTGCGGGGTATTATATTTGCCGCCGAGCGAATGTGCCACGGCGTGAACGTAGCCGACGTAGGATATGGTGAACGCAAGCCCCGCCTTGTAGGCGGCGTACTGCATATTTTTGCGCGCCACGGCGTTCTTTCCGTCCGCGTACGCGGCATACAGGTTCTCCCTTATGAGCGAAACCGCCTCTACCGAAAGCCTGCGCGTGAGCCTTGTCGTGGAGCCGCCTATATACGCCTCCACCGCGTGCGTGAGCGCGTCCATGCCCGTCGTGGAAGTTACGGAGGGCGGCAAGCCCATCGTCATTTCGGGGTCGAGAATGGCGTAGTGCGGCGCGAGGCAGAAGGATATTACCGTAAACTTATCGCGCGTTTTGTCGTCGGTTATCACGGCGGCAATAGTCGTTTCGCTGCCCGTGCCAGCCGTGGTGGGCACCGCGATGAACAGCGGAAGCTTGCCGAAAACCCTGAGCACGCCGCGCATGCTCTGCAAGGTGCGGCGGGGATGGGAAATGAGCGCGCCCGCGCCCTTTGCACAGTCCATGGCGGAGCCTCCGCCTACGGCTATGAGGCAGTCGCACCCCTCCGCCCTGAAAAGTTCCGCCGCCGCCGCGCAGTTTGCCGTGGTGGGGTTTGCGACGGTATCGGAATAGACGCAGTACCCGATTCCGCGCCCGTTGAGCGCGTTCTGTATGTGCGAGCACAGCCCTATCTTATATATGTTGGCGTCGGTAACAATCAGCGCCTTGCGTTTGCCCTCTTTAACGAGAAGGTCGGCGGCCTCTTTGCTGCCGCCGAGCGGCTTTGGCTGGCGGTAGGGAAGGAACGGTATTACTGTTTTGAATATCGCCTGGAACGCGCGGCAATACAGCCTTTTGAACACGTTCATCTCCTCTTTGAGCCGTCTGCCGCCCGAGAGCGCCGCCGCAGGTATGCACAGCGTGAGCAGAAACTGCGCGGGGTAATACGTGGACAGGCAGAGAATGCGGAAAGTATCGCCGCCGCCCGCAAAATTGCGCAGGGTGAGGAAGAAATCGGAGACGAAGAAGAGCGCCGCACCGCACACCGCAAAGGCGCGAAGGGGCGCGGGAAGCTTGCCGTCGAGCGCGACTCCGCACGCCCTGCCGAGCATTATACAGATTACGACGGCATACGCGACGACCGCGGGCAGCAGCGCACCGAAGTCGTACGAGGGGTATAACATAAGCCAGCAGAGCGCAAAAACCATGAGCGCCGCGGCGGGCAGAACGGTGCCCCAGCCCGTCTGGTTGAGAGCGCAGAACGCCGCTATGTACAGCACGTGTCCCAGCCCGAACAGCGCCATGCCCGCGACGAAATTATATTCTATGGCGACGTCGCCCCCAAAGCAGAGCGCCGCGGCGGCGAGCGCGAGATATTTAAACGGGGCGTATCCGCCGTTTTTGCGCACGCGGCATATTACGGTGAACGCCAGCGCACCCGAAAGGAACACCGCGCTTGCCGCAAATTTGAGCGCGGGGGTGTTGAGCGTGATATACACCGCCGTAAGCGCTGCAAGGGCGACGAAATACACGGCGCCCGCAATGAAAACGAGTTTATCCTTTTTTACCATCTGAATTCTTATCCTTAAAGAAGGTATCCGCAGATTTTTCGATAATGATACCGCCTTTTTATAAATTCTATATAAAAAAGCGCGCGTTGTCAACAGCGGAGCGGAACAAAAAAGGCATAGCCGCGCGGATTTACCTGCGCGGCTATGCCTTAATGCTTACAAAAGGGCGGCACATATGCCGCATTTACCGTAATTTTATACAAAAATCATATGTCGGTGACGTTGCCGCCGTCGCCGCGTTCAGCGTCCCCTCTCTCCTCTTCGCGATACTCCTTGCAGCCGAGATAGATAACGGCCGCGAAGGAACAGGCGGCGTCGAAAATGAGCGATATGCCCGCAAATATCATTAAAATGCGTGTGGTCGCGAACGGGTTGAACACTATTATTATGCCGAGCACGGCGCATGCTCCGCCGATTACGGCGCCCAGCCACCAGCCCTTGCTTTTGAACTTATACAAATCGTAACTGTCCTGAATTTTTAAAAGACTGTCTACAATGAGTATCGCCCCGAAGAGCACGGTCACTATACCCGCGATAAAATCGGGCGCAAGCAGAAGAAGTATGCCCGCGGCGATTATTACAACGCTTAAAACAATATCGTAAATCTTGCGGTCGGCGCCCCGTTTAAAACAGAGAATAAAGCGCGCCGCGCCCCACAGCAATGTGACGGAACCCGTTATGTAGCACACTATTTTCAGGGAGCCCTCGGGAAAGGCGATGAACAGCACGCCTATCACGAGCATCACCGCGGCGACTGCCGCCGCCTGCCCGTCTATGCACGACAGGAATTTTTTTAGTTTTTTCATCTTATCTCCCTGAAAATTTATTTTTTTGCCATGCACCGCGCGCAGGCAATTTCCCTGTTTATTGCACGGGTGCGCGCGGGATAACGGCGTTTTGCCGCAAGCTTTATAATTACTTATCACCGCCGCCGCGCCGTGCGAAACAAAAAATTTTTAAACGGCATACAACGGGTGTAAAGCGCCATTTCAGCTTTTGAGCCTATATCCGCCGCCGTCTGCAACAATCACCCCGCGCGATGCGAGCGCGCGCACGCATTCCTTCACCTCCGACTGCTTTACGCCCAGCCCGGCCGCGATTTCGGGAATATCGGCACGGATATTGTCGGTGAGAAAGGTGATGATATCCGCCGCAAGTTTGCCGCTCGGACGGGCTCTGCCGCGCGTACGCCCCGCCTTTTGCGGGGAGAAAGTGAGGGTAAAAGTCGTGCGCTCGGGCGCAAAGCTCTCGCGTATTGAAGGGCGCGCCCAGCCGCGCCTGTTCCACAGCGCATATATCCCCGCTATGCCGCCGCCCCTGCCTTGCTTTAAGCTTGCGAGCACGAACATGCGGCTTATGAGCCTGTTGCGCGGGTCGGAGAGCTCCCCTCCCTCTGCCGCCGCCACGTCGGCGGGGAATATGCCGGGGTTGGAGAACACCGCGCCGCCGCTCTTTTTTAATATTATCACGCCCTTGCGCCCGTGATAGTCGGCATTGCAGAGGCAGTTTGCAAGCGCCTCGCACATTGCCGCGGCGACCTCGCCGTCGGCGCCGATTACAAGCCTTTCTCTCACGGAGAGATAAAACTCGAACACGTTGCCGCATTCAAGCCCGCTGTCGGAGGAAATTATGAACCCCGTCTGCACGGCGCAGGACGCATTTTTCGCCCTCTCCGAGCGGTATTCCAAAAAATAGTGCGGGAATATGCCGCAGATATCGGTATTTTTGCCGAACATCAAAAGCCCCGCGACGGTGGGTTTGACCCCCTCTCCCGACTGCGCCGCGGCGCCGACCGCGCGCAGAAAATCTTCATGCGGGAGCGACTTTATCTCCCCGTCGCCCACCATCTCACGGTACGCCTGCACGCACTTTTTATCGAGCGAGGAGAGCGGGAGGTCGGTTAAGGCGGAATCGTACGATATGCCCTGCGCGTCGCGCAGCATTGCCGAAACTTCCTCCTTCGTGCAGCGGTAGTCGCCCTCGCCGCTGCGCCTGTATGTGCCGTTGAACGGGTCGCCGCCTATATAAACGGGGCGGAGCCTGCGCGGAGCGCGCGGCACGGTTATCACCACTATGCGCTTGCCCTCCGCAAGCTCTGTTTTAACGCCGTCGTCGCCGAGCACGTCGCAGCTGACGTACCGCCTGTCGGCGAGAATGCGGCGGAATTTATCGACGAGCGCCTGCGGGTCGGGCAGCTCTATCGGGTGGAGAGTCCTGTCTTTGTGCTCCTCCACGCCGAGCAGAATAATTCCGCCCAGGGTATTGCTGAACGAAGAGTACGTTTCCCATATGCTTTCGGGCAGCCCGCCCAGCGCTTTTTTTGCCTCTATGCGGTTATTTTCGCGGTAGTCCTCTATGCGGGAGAGATTTATCATGCCACTTTATACGCTCCGTTTAATCTGATTTATATGCGCCGCGAAACGCCGCGCACTATATACGATATGGCGAGAAGTATGAGCGATATTACGAGGAATATGCAGAAAAAGAAAAGCAGAAACGTGCCCGCCGCGACCACGCCGCCCGTAAACGAGGAGAGCAGGTTCCCGCTTATAAGAATTAAAACCAAATCTATTACGAGGAATATGAAAAAGTATGCGACTATCCCCGCAAGCGCGCCCTTTATATCCTCGCGGCTGAGCGTCATGTGCGTGGCGATAAGGCTTCCGACCAGCACGAAAACCCACCACTGCCATGTGTTTGCATAGGAGAACATATACACGAATGCCCGCCATATATGCCCGAACGAACCGCCGAAATCGCCGATAAAATCGATGGCGGCAATCTCCGACGATACGTCGGAAAAGAGCGAGGGAATGAGCAGATACAAGAGCCCTGCGAGTATGAGCGCGCCGACGAGCACGGGCGCGATTCCTATAAACAGGTTGCCGACCTTCTGATACAGATTTTTAGGGTTGTACGAATGGCGCACATAGCCCAGAACGCCGTCGGACGAGTTGGTCTGGAACAGCTTGATTTCGGTAATCTTATGCCCGAATACAAGGCACATGAGCGCGTGCGACGCCTCGTGCACGGGCGTGCCGATAAAGCCCGTTATAAAGCAAACCGTTCTGCCGTGCGAACCGAAGTTGCGGTAGAACGCGCCGTTGCACAGCGCTATAATTTTGCCGAACAGGAATATAATGCCGAGGGTAAACACCATCTGCAGCAAAAAATTGACGATATAATCAGCAAATCCCATAGTTTAAAACTAAAATTCTTTTTTATCTATTTTATAAAAAATGCGGCGCGCTGTCAAGGGCGCGCCATCAAAACGGGCGCACCGCCACCTTTAACACGCCGTCGCCGCCCCTTTCAAAGAGGTCGTATGCCGCCGCGATATCCTTGAGCGCGAACGTGTGCGTTATAAGCGGGGAGGTATCTATTTTGCTCTCATCTATAAGTTTTAAAATCTCTTCGCAGTCACAGCCGTCCACGCCGCCGAATTTCAGCGTAAGATTCTTGCCGTACATATCGGGCAGCGGCAATACCTGCGCGCCGTCGTAGAGCGCCGCGACGACGACAACGGCGTTCGGACGGGCATACCTCCATGCCATATCAAAAGTCTGCGCGTTTCCGCCGCACTCCAGCACCCTGTCGGCGCCGCCGCGCGCAAAAGTACGCTTTATTTCGGGCATATCCGCGGGTGAAACACACTCCGCCTCGGGCAACAGCTTCTTTGCAAAGCTGCGCCGCCAGGCGCTCTTTTCGCAGAGAATTATTCGCGAAGGCTTTTTGAGGCGCGCGCACATTGCCGCGCACAGGCCAACGGGGCCCGCGCCGATTATGAGTATTTCGTCCCCCTCCTCCGCCTCGGAAATTTTTACCGCCCAGTAGCCAGTGGCGAGCACGTCGCCGACAAACAGCGCGCGTTCGTCGCTCACGCTTTCGGGTATTTTTACGAGATTGGTGTCGGCAAACGGCACGCGCACGTACTCCGCCTGACCGCCGTCTATCCTGCACCCGAGCGCCCATCCGCCGTTTTTATCGGTGCAGTTGTTCACATAGCCGCGCTTGCAGAACCAACATTCGCCGCAGAACGTTTCGACGTTTACGCACACCCTGTCGCCGCGGCACACGTTTTGTATTGCAGAGCCGACCTCTTCGACCACTCCCACCATCTCGTGCCCGACTGTTATACCCTTTACGGCGCGCGGAACCGAGCCGTGTTTTATGTGCAAGTCGCTCGTGCAGATGCTAGCAAGCGTTACCTTCACCACGGCGTCGCGCGGGTCGCAGAGCTTTGGCACGGGCTTATCTTCAAGCGCGAAATTGTCTTTATCAATGTATGTATAAGCCAGCATAAACGCCTCCATGGTTGAAATTGCCCCGCATATATCCACGAATCAATCATTTTAACGGGATATCCGCGCGAGGGTTTTACACATAAATTTTAACCCCGCCTTCCCGCCTTGTCAATACCTTTTTTATATTTCCACCCGCGCCTCTGCTGTTTACTTTTTTATTAGAGCATGCTATAATGACAAAAGTAACGCCGTAACAGCAATCGTAACGCGCGATTTGTTGAAATCCGAAACGCTGCGGTGCTATAATCTCCTTGTCGCAGGCAGAAAAAGCGCCTGCAGACAAAGGAGAATATTATGCAGACTACAGAAGAGGAAATCAATATGCCCTTCAAGGACAAACTTAAAGCTCTGCGCGCACAGAAAAATATTACGCAGGAACAGCTCGCCGAACAACTGCACGTCAGCCGCAGCCTTATCGCAAAGTGGGAAAACGGCCGCGGCTATCCCGACGACGATACTATAAACGCCATGGCAGATTACTTCGGCGTAGATAAACAATACTTTATCGAAGACGACGAGAAAGTAAAGGCAAAGACATTGCAAATTATCGGTTTTGCATTTCTATCGGTGCTTGTTCTTGTACTCGTTGCCTCGCTGTTTGCTCTTTCTTTTCTGAATAGCAATCTCACTACGAGTTTCAGTACGCAATATATAGTTATAACGCTGCTCGGAATCCTTTTGCTTGTGCTCGGGTTCATTAACATAAGCGGCAATGTCCGCTTTATCCACAGATATCAGCGAAGGGGAGTTAATACTGAAAACATGCCAAAATATGCCGTCTTTATGGGGCTTTGCAACGGCATTATCGGCGCAGGTTGCTTTTCCGTAGGTCTTATTCAGAGCATCAGATATTTTGGCGAGGCCTGGTACTTCCTCTATGCAACTATCGGCGTTGGGATAATAATTTTGGTGTATGCGCAGTCCAAATTCGCGAACTGAAAATTTAAACTTTACGCCCTGCGCGCCGCAAAATGCGGCGCGCAGGGCGTCAACTTATAAAATCACAGAAAATGAAACATGAACGGGCAGAGCCGCAGACTTTTAAGCGCAGACGGAAGATTTGCGCATATAAAATATTTTTTACTAAAAACTTGCAAAGAGAACGCAAAAACGCTTGTATTTTTGCGTTTAGTTTTATATAATAGTTAAGCGTTGACAGGGCAGTGCTTTGCCGCGGCGGACAAAAACAGTCCACAAACGGTTACAAATCTCTGCTTTGCGCGCAAATTGAATATTGGGGCGTCGCCAAGCGGTAAGGCAACGGACTCTGACTCCGTCATTCGGGTGTTCAAATCACTTCGCCCCAGCCACTTTGGAATAATTCGAACTTCTTCATTATCAGAAAGACGTTCGGATTATTTTTATTATTAGACGACTTCAACAAATAAGAAACAGGGCTATCTTTGATAGCCCTGTTTCTTATTATAGCACATTTTGTGATATATTTGGTATTCTGCCCGATTCTTTTATAACCGCATCCGTAACCAAGGCCCCACGAAGTGCCAGGCAGAATGAAATGAATGATAGGGTCATAATATTAGTCCTCCTTTTCCCTTTATTACTGTTCACAAATAAGATTTCTATGACTAAGTCGATCACAGATTCTATAAGGATAGATAAAAAGGTTTCAAAAAGGATGTTTTCGACCAAACATCCAAGGTTGTGGGGATTGGGATTCGAACCCAAAATGTGGCACAAAACTATTTAACTATATATAGTATAGCATAATATTCATGCAAAGTCAACTAAATTAATAGAAAGTAGGACAGAATAAAATAAGGGCGGAGCTTTTTTAAAAAGGCTCCGCCCGTTGTCTTTTTCTGCTACTTTACGGCTCGACCTCTACAGGTCGTAATAAATTTACCTAACATATAACGTAACGCTTATTTCGCGTAGTTTTCTTCTCTGCCCGGTATGGCAGCATCCGTATGGTTTCAATCGGATATTTTATTAAGTTTTGTATTCAGTTGTCTGTTTTTCCATTCGGCATAGTCCTTTTGTCCCTGTTCCGAAAGGAGATAATCCCGTATAATCGGGAATAGAGTTCGTGCCAGCGACTTCATATCCATATCTGATATGCCGTTGCCAGAATTTGCAATATCATTTCTCCCCGCCATTATGTATTTTGTCCGATAAAATTCCTCCTTTTAAGCGCTTATTCAGTTTTACTTGCTCCAATGGTTGCCCGACGACTTAAAGGGCTTGGGGCGATACTTGTCCAGCTTGCGCTGCCTGACCGTTTCCATAACCACTTGCAGCTTGTCGGGCGCGTGTTCTCTTATCTCTCGCAGAACGTCGGCGTCGCTTTGAAGTGCCTGCTTTTCTCGCTCCGTCTTTTGATAGAGCGTAAACACATCGCTTTGGTCGCGGGCGCTGATTTGTAATCGCTCTACAAGTTGCCCGTTCTCCGCTTTGAGCTTTGCCGCTTCTGCTGCGATGACAGGCAAGTCCCTTTTGTTGAGCTTGCGCTTGCCGTCTGAGTATTCCTGCAAAACATCTGCCGCAACTTGAAGAGGGGCGGTATCGCGTTGAAGTTGTTTCTGTCTGTCTTCAAGCTGTCGCGTTTCCCGTTCGGCGTGGACTTGCCTCTGTTCTGCGCTCGCCCGCCTGCTTTCCGCCTCGTCCGCCCGCAGTTCGGCTTGGTCTGCCGCCTCGCTCATCTTTTTTAACTTGAAAGCTGCCGTGTCAAGGTGCTTTGCCTGACTTCCTTCTTTGCCGCGTTGTAAGTTCCATTTCTTTCCCACGACAGAATGGAAGTCCGTTTGCAAGTTTTGTAACTTCTTTCGGTCGAAGAGAGTTTTCGCACACAATCTGCCGTTGGCTATCGGAATTAAATTCAAGTGCAAGTGCGGCGTTGTTTCGTCCATGTGGACGACCGCCGAAATAATGTTGTCCTCGCCGTACCGCTCCGCAAAGAAGCGGGTGCAATCAATAAAGAATTGCTGTTGCTCGCCCGGCGACAGCCTGCCGAAAAATTCTCTGTCAGAACCCACGACGAAGGAACACATAAGCACGGCGTCCTTGCGCACCTTTGTGGGCAGATCGAGGGCCTCAATTTTATCGTTGATAAATTGTGTGTATGACCGCTGCCTTTTGATAATGTTGTAGTTGTTTCGCGTGCGCGTGAAGTCTATCTGCGGATTGACCGCCTGATAGGTTTCGTCGCGTTCGTTTTCATTTTCGACGGGCGCAATGTCTGTCTTGTGATACTTTTCCATGTGACAAACTAAGTAGCTTATAATTTCACCTCCCATAATTTTTAAATAAAGCCCCCTGCAAGGGCGAACGGTACTTCGCTTGCGAAGTATAGTGAGCTATACTTCCCGAAACGAAGTGATAGAAAATTGGCTTTTCTGCTTCCCGTTTCTTTGCAGAACAAGGGCTTTAAATTTGCCGTAAGTCATCACTATGTCATAGCTATGTCCGAGCGATTACGGCGGTCTAACCGCTGCTTGTTTATTCATATCTCACCTCCAAGTTTGATTTATTTTTATCTTTGCCCACACCAAAGAGGTATGGGTGCGATAGCTGAAAAAGGACATAAAAAAGTCGCTGACACCTTTGAAGTAATCACCGACTTGTACCTTATTTAGCAACTTCTAATTGCTCTATGGTGGTCAACCATTCTGTTAAGTTGTCGTTTGATTTACGCTTTACTCGCCTCTGCCTGAAAATTTTATGCTGAAAAAACCCTTAACGGCACGTCGAAAAATGCGGCTTAAAACGGCTTTGCCTACAAAAAAATTGTAAACTTATAAAAGCCTTTCATCGCGCATCTTTTTCGGGTGAATGGGCAATCTGCGCGCTTTAAAAAGTAGCACAAAATAAGCCCATCTTCGCCCTCGTCAGCACAAACTACGCTTATCATGCAACGGTGCAAGCACCGCCGCAAGTTTTGCTTCGTTGTGCTTCCTCTTCCCAAAAAGTTCTTCGATACTTTTTGGGAGCCCCTAATTAGACTTGACCTGAAACGAGGCTTTACACCTAAAAAAGCGCATGCTTATAAAAGCCCCGTTTTGGCTCGTCTTTCAGACGGCTCGGGTTGGTTCCCACCGCGCATTCTTTCCGCGCAGCAACTTCGGAGCATACAACTCCGCGGCGCAATCTCGTTATGCGCCCTTCCTCCCACAAGGGAGTACGCCATACCTAATATCTATGTACGGCAAAAGAGTACAGGCAACTTTCACGCCTATACTCTTGCATTATATCATATCCTGTTGCTGTTGTCAATACAAAACAAACATTTGTTTGTATATTTTAATGAGATTTTTTGTCGGTATATCATTGATATATGCGAATAGATATGTTATAATAATGTTATAAAGAATTTGGAGTGTAATATGACTTTTGGCGAAAAAGTAAAATCGGCTCGTCTTCAGCTATTTTTAAGTCAGGAAAAGCTCGCTAAGGAACTCGGCGTTTCGTTTGCTACCATAAACAGATGGGAACGCGGACTTTGTGAGCCAAACTACGACGGGCAAAAAGCTTTTCACGATTTTTGCGAAAAAAATAACGTAAAATTCGAAGAATAATTTTTTATATATGACTAATTCTGTCATATATTATGTGTATAATATTATTTGATAATAGTTAACTGTGTTTCGTAGAGGCTGATATGGAAAAATTTATATTTAAAAATTGTGACTATAGAATATTGCTTGAAGAATTGAAAGCTCAGAAAGTGGTTATTGATGCAGTAATAACCGACCCCCCTTACGGAGTAAGCCGCAAGCATCAATTAGGTTTTAGCAATATGGGCCGAGCAGGAATGGACTATGGGGATTGGGATTATAATTTTGACCAAAAAGAATGGATACGACTTACCGCACCTTTGATTAAGGCGGGAGGCTCAATAATAGTTTTTAATGATTGGAAGAATTTCTCATACATAGTAGAGGAACTCGACGAGCAGGGTTTTTCCATGAAAGACGTTATACGTTGGGTTAAACCCAATCCTATGCCGCGAAATACTGACCGTCGTTATGTCGGGGATTTTGAGATGGCAATATGGGCGGTAAAGGACGGTGGAAAATGGACATTTAACAAGCCCGACGATTGCTCTTACTTACGTCCTATATACAGATGTCCGAGCGTGCCAAAAAGCAAAAGAATACACACGACGCAAAAGCCACTTAAATTAATAGAAGATATTTTAAAAGTGCATACAAATGAAGGCGATGTCGTCCTTGATTTATTTACCGGTTCCGGAACAACTGCCGAGGCATGTCTAAAAAACAACAGGAAATTCGTCGGAGCAGAAATCGATGCCGGATATTATGAAAAAGCTATGGAGAGATTGAAATGCTATATTCTCCCCTAAATTATCAGGGCAACAAATCAAGGATAGTTGACTATCTGTTGGCACTACTCCCCGACGACACGACCAGCATTCGTGAAATATTTTGCGGAAGTGCAATCTTATCTTTTGCCTCTCAGGTAAATCAGATTCATTTGAACGATATTAATCCTTATATACTCGATTTAATCAGATACTTTCATAATAACGAAGCCGAAGCAATTATTACACAAGCCGATGAAGTGATTGAAAGGTATGGG
Source organism: Candidatus Coproplasma stercoravium (assembly GCA_018713165.1). Lineage (GTDB taxonomy): Bacteria > Bacillota > Clostridia > Christensenellales > Borkfalkiaceae > Coproplasma > Coproplasma stercoravium. The sequence goes on from DVFR01000009.1 coordinate 33,369, forward strand.
TTGACAAATACCTTTTATCAGGGAAGGGCAATATATCCCGAATTTCAACATGAAGGTTTGTCCAGATATAATAAAGATGCCTATAACTTACTAAGGGCAGACTATAATGCAGATAAGGATATAGTCAAACTTTTTGTTTTATTGATATATGGGTTCAATCATTATTTAAGGTTTAACAACAAGGACGAATTCAATGTGCCCGTTGGTAAGGTCGATTTCGTAAAGACCCTACGTGATAAAACAAAAGCGTACTGTAATGCAATACGGAACAAGCAGCTCCATATAACAAACCTTGATTTCAGATGCGAACAACTGTATATAGGGGCGGAGCAGACTACACTTTTTTACTTCGACCCGCCATATCTGATAACACAAGCTCCCTATAACATTTCTTGGACTGAACAGGATGAGCGTGATTTATTAAATCTGATTGATGGACTGAACGGCAATGGCTACAGGTTTATGCTGTCAAACGTCAGTCAGTCTAACGGAAAACGTAATAATCTGTTGTGCGATTGGATGCAAAAATATAATGTGTGTCACATTCACAGACAATATTTAAATTCAAGCTATCAAAAGAAGAATTTAAGCGCTGCTGATGAGGTTGTAATCAGCAACTTTTAAGGAGGGAACATGGGAACCAGCGGAGACAGAAAGGGCTATAAAATCTTTTCGATTAATACAACTGTGCGCAATCCTAAACGGAATACGGATTTCTTGCGCTATTTCAAACCTTATAACGGAATGCTTTTTACGGAAAATATAGCACATTCCTACTTCTTTGACTTAGTAAGATATGGCGTTTATAGACTTACCGATATTCCCGAATCAGTAAAAGAAAAGATTGATAACGGTGAAAAGCTCACTGACTCCGAGGCAACACAAGCTATTAGCGATAATCCACAAGCCACCGGTCTTTATGGGCGCGTCATGACTCAGCTCAGAGCGATGAAAGACCAAGGGTTCTTAATGTTTGAACAAATACAGCGCGGAGTTAATAAAATATCATTGACTCCATTAGGCGAGCAACTTGTTGACGGCCATACAGATGCAACCATTGTTTATACAAAAGCAATGATTGGTATGCACGCCAACAGTCCAATCAGACTTACGCTTCTTAATCGTTCCAGACCTTTCTTAAATACATTATTTGTAATCAGGGAAGTTAAACAACAATGGGAAAAACTCGGGAACGAAGCAAAAGGCATCTTAAAGCATGAGTTTGCAGTCTTTGTCCTGAGCATGAAGGACTGTGATTATCATTCTGCTGCGCATGACATTATTGAATACAGGAACAAATTTAAATACGAAGTTAATAAACCCTACTTGCATGAATACATGAGCAAAAAGGGTATTTTGCCATTAGCAGATAACAGTATATTCAATGATTACCCTGACGAAGTGTTCAGAAAATTTGAAATGACCGGCTTAATCGTAAAGCGCGGCGCATATCAATATACCTATTTCGATTATTCCACATATAACCTTGAAAAGATAGAGAGTATTCTGAACGAATATAAGGATTATCAATTTATAGAGTTCAACAATCAGGCGGAATACTATGAGTACCTTGGCTCCGTCTCTATACCTTGGCAGAAGAACGAGCTTGTTCGCAGAAAGATTATAGAGTCAAAGGCAAAAATATTAAAAATGACCCTTGACCCCTCGCTGACGTTAGAAGAGCAAGAGTTTCAACTCGACAGGGTATTTTATAGCCACACACTCAACAAGGCGATACAAAAATATACTCTTGCATTGATAAATAAGGAACTGTTGATTCTTTCAGGAACGGTTAAAGCCAAATCACATTTTGATGATATATCTGAACCGTTGAGGTTGGAATATTTATTGGCGCTGCTGCTTGGCAAAAAATACGGCACTAAGGGGCTTGTTTCAAATATTATTTACAATGAGGACGGTGCGCCGCTTCACTTCGCGCCTTCAGGTAAATGTGATTTAATCTTTTATAGTGAGGACGGCTCATTTATATTAGAACCAACAATGCAGCGCGGTAGGACGCAGATTTTAAATAGTGAAACTTCAAATGTCGCCAGACATGTTAAAGATGAAATGGCTGAAACGGGTCTGCAATATCGAGCGATGATGATTGCTCCTCGCGTTCATCCCGATGTTGTTTCCTTCTTTCAGTTTACAATAAGTAAAAATGAAGTCAAGATTGCTCCTCTTAATATAGACCGTACCGTTGGTTTATTCTATGATAGTGATGACATAAAATCACTTGGCGTAAATTTTGACTCTATTGTGGAAGACCTTAAACAGCTTGATGAAACAAGCTATGCTGATAAGATAAATTTATATAGAACTAATGCAAATATAATTTAAAATCAGGAGGAAAATGATGGCTACATTAAAATACGATGTTGAAAGTAAGCCTTATATTGTTTTAAAAGGTAAGATTAGTGCACCAAAATTCCAGAGGAACTTCGTATGGAAAAAGAAAGCCCGAAAGGAATTAATCAATTCTATTAAACAAGGACTTCCAATAGGCTCGTTCTTACTTCAAAGAATAGATAACGATCAATTCAATATAATCGATGGGCGCCAAAGATTTTCCACTTTACTTGATTATGAAGCTCATCGCTATGAATACATAGATGAATCTGATATAAGCGAAGATAAAATAACCGATATTTTGCTCGGCATTGACGAGATAGAAACTGCTTTTATGCAATATAATGAGCGGGCACAGAAAAAAATTATTGCTGACATAAAAAAAGTTGCATTAAAGCAATTAAAAACAAAAGATACCGATAAATCCAATGTTACGTTTGAGATTATAGATGCAATTCAATTAAAATTTCCTGGGTTATCTAAGAACACACAAAAACAATTAAATAGCGCTGTAAACAAGTTCTATGATGATATTTGGCAAATTCTTGATACAACTAATGTGGTTTTGCCTTGTATTATTTTTAATCAATTTGCGACCGACGATGAAATTGTTGCGACATTTATCAATCTTAACACAAGGGGAACAAAATTAAGTAAATACGATCTATATTCCGCAAAATGGCAAAACGATGTGATAGTTATTGATGATGATAGCATAATTGATAAAGTCATTTCAAAATATAAGGACAGTTTGGAAAATAATCAGAATATCGAAGTTGAATCCTTTAATGAAATGGAAATACGCGCAACCAAACAGATAAATGTCTTTGAGTATGCGTACGCTTTATCAAAACTTATAGGAGAGAAATGCAATAAGATTTATCAAACAAAGGAAGCCAGTGAAGTTGATTCCTTAGGCTTTTCTATTCTTGCCAGCCTATTAAATGTGCCCTCAAAAAATATGGCTGATTTATCAAAAAAGCTTATTAATAGTCACATAAATCTCGTGGCTTTAAAAGATAAAATTATTTCCTGCGCTAAAGAAATTCAAAGCACACTAGAATGGTATTGTATATCCCCTGATACAACAAATTATTTTAACCATACATATAACCAACTTGTTAGCTATATTGTGACTTATTTTAAAGCTAAATATGAGATAACGTCTGATGGAAGAATAGTTGATAATTCAATGAAGGGTAAACTTAAAGAGTTCAAAGCTTACTTGCCTCTTTGGTATCTGTATGATAATATACGTGGTTTTTGGCTTGGATCTGGAGATACTAAATTAGATAAGCTAGTTTTGACAGACGATATATTTTCTTCACCGTATTTTAGTAAAGTTTCGGAAGACTCTTTCAGAATTGCTCTTCAAGATTGGTTAACGAATGAGAATACGGAAAGAAATCCGAGCGTAAAACCTGAAAGCAAGCTCTTTATCAACTATATTATTAAGAAAAGGTGTAGTGAACCGCACAATGGCATGGAAATAGAGCATATTATTCCTCAGATAAGGCTAGAGCTATTGTCGAGCAGAGAAAAAGGCGTAACGGGCATCTCCTCACCTTCAAATCTGACACTTATACCTAAATTTGATAATCGTTCAAAGCGTGAGAAAACATATTATGAGCTTGTTGATTTGAGGGATAATTCGGCAATGACTTATGACACTGCACAATTGGATAAGTATTTATATCCGGAGCATTCAGAAATTAAATTCATTGAAGCACAATCAGAATTCACTGTGGCTAAATTTAATCAATTTAAGAAAGATCGAACAAACACATTAATAAATACTTTTATAGACGAATATTATTAAGATATTTTATCTGATATATATAATCGTAAGCTAAGTTTGCTGTTTATACAACAAACTTTATAGGTTAGGTTTTAGGGATTAAGCCAGTCTATCTCAAAGAGGTGATATATGAGCAAATTTATGAAATTAATATGGTCATGTATTTCTTTGACTCCCTTATTCATTGTGCTTGCATTGGTGTTTTTAGCAGATTGGTTATGGAAAAAAACATTTTTATATTCAAATGTTTGCTTCATAATATGCTTATCTCTTGTATTTGTTCTAATTATTGCTTTTGTTTTTATTATGAATCACGTTATTAAGCATTTGGAAAAAATAAGTTTTGGTATTGAAGAAATTGAAAGTAGAGATGATACAATAGCTTCCGGGATGTTAACGTACTTGCTGCCACTTGTGACTATTTCATTTGCTGAGATAAATTGGGTTGCTTTTATGGGGCTAATTATTGTTATGGCAATATTGATTTCCATAACAAGAGTCGTACTATTTAACCCTCTACTATATTTTTTGGGATATAAATATTACTCTATTAAAGCCGAAAGTGGCGTTAAGTATACATTAATAACCAAAAATAGAAAGTTCAAAAAAGGAGAGCAGAAATCTTTGATTGAACTATTTGATAATATATACATTGAGGTGAAAGATAAAGATGATAAATGAAGCAAGCGCTGTTTTTCTTTTAGCAAGCAAGAAAAATAATTATAGAGTTTATAGGTTAAATTGTGATGGTGCGGTCAAATCTATATTTATTAATATCTTTAATACTCCATTAAAAGATGAGTTGATTGACTATGAGGAAATTCGTTTTCAGCTTGGATACGAATTAAATCATGATGAAATTTGGAAAATTGATAATTTTGTTATCCCACAGGAAATTTGCTCGGCTTTGGAATATCCGGATACAATAGATTTATATTCGCCTGCTGATAAAACTGGATTAACTGCTGATGGTTATGCAATAAAGTGCTTGTTTATGGGCGAGATTATTGAAAATAAACCACGCATTGTCTTCCAGAGATTTGAGCAATCGCAGATATTCAAAAGGAAACGACCTTCAATTATTTATAAGGGCAATATATTTACACAAAATAACGATTTCTGCCTTAATCTCCTTGAAAGGCCTGATGCGATTTACTATGATGGCGTTTTCAAATTTATTAATTACACAAATGCAAACAAAGTCCTGCCATTAGGTAACTATTACAGAGAAGCTACTCAAGAGGAAGTAGATAGCTTTAAAGCCGCAAGTACTTTCTCTTTTGAAGATGAAGCTGTTTTTGATAAGTATGCTGCTGCACACAATGTCAGAGGGCAAATTGCCAAAATTTTAGACAGCAAAGTTTTGGAAGAACATTCCGCAGAAGATTTAAAGCAAAAGGCGCATGAATACGCTATTGAAATAAATGTGCAGAATAATAAGATAATTATGCCGACAACTAAGAAGGAAATAAAATACTTCCTTGTTTTTCTTTCAGAAAAAATTTACAAAGGCCCATTATCCGGAAAAACACTTATTTCAAGCAGTACACGAGAGAAAGAAGAATAGGCTAAAATGAAAGCAGTAATATATGCTCGGTATTCGAGCGATAATCAGCGGGAAGAGAGCATTGAAGGTCAGATTCGCGATTGTAGGGCTTACGCTGAATACAACGGAATAGAAATTGTCGGCGAGTACATAGACAGAGCTTTCTCCGCCAAAACAGACGACCGCCCCGACTTTCAGCGTATGATTGCCGACAGCGCGAAAAAGCTGTTCGACGTCGTTCTCGTCTGGAAGCTGGACAGGTTCGCCCGAAACCGCTATGATTCTGCTTTCTACCGCTACACTCTGCGCAAAAACAGCGTGCGGCTTATCTCCATTAAAGAGAATATCTCCGACGGCCCCGAAGGCATAATCTTGGAATCTATGATTGAAGGGTTTAAGCGTTCAAATGGACATAATATATCTAATTTAAGAACAAAGCAGCCAATTCAGTGTAAAGTAAAAGCCATCGGAGACAATATCCGATGGCTTTTATCATGAAACAGTCTTCAAACATCGATTCT
>DVFR01000039.1 GCA_018713165.1 Candidatus Coproplasma stercoravium
ATTAAATTGCAGCCCGCCGCGGCTTATTCCTGTTATTTTATCTTTATTTCGGGCATATATGCGGGTCAATTAAGTCCGAGCATATTTTTGAACTCGTTTTCGTCGATTATCTTTACGCCAAGTTTTTTTGCCTTTTCGAGCTTACTTCCAGCCTCCTCGCCCGCAAGCACGAGCGAAGTTTTAGCCGTCACCGACGACTGGCAGACGCCGCCGTTTTCCTCTATTATCTTTTGCGCCTCACTGCGCTTATACGTGGGCAGCGTACCCGTTAAAACGACGAATTGCCCCGCGAATATGCCGCCTTCAACGGCTTTTTTAACCGTCGGCGTTATGAACTCAAGCAGAGCAGCAAGCTCGGCGGTGTTCTCTTCGTCCTTAAACCAGTTTACTATCGTCTCCGCCGTCACGTCGCCTATGTTGTCGAGCGCGACGAGCGACTCTTTATCCGCAGACTTAAGCGCCGCCATATCGCCGAACGCCTTGGCAAGGTCGCCTGCGGCAACTTTGCCTACGCCGTCGATTCCGAGCGCGAATATAAACCTGTCGAGCGTGACCGTCCTGCTCTTGTTTATCGACGAGAGGAGATTTTCAGCCTTTTTGTCCTTGAAACCTTCGAGGTTTAAAAGCTGTTCTTTGGTGAGCGTGTAGAGCTCCGAGGCACTGACAAGTCCCAAATCGTCGTGAAACTGCTCGGCAGTTTTTTCGGAAAAGCCCTCTATGTCCATCGCGCCCTTTGAGGCGAAATGGGCAAGCTTTGCCACGATTCTCGGACGGCAAAGGCGATTGGGGCAGAATATGTTCGCGCCGACCTCTACAAGCGGCGTGCCGCAGAAGGGACACACGGTCGGCTTTTGTATGTCCACGCTGCCCTCGGCGTGCTCCACCGTGCCTAAAATTTCGGGAATGACCTCGTTCGAGCGGCGAATCAGCACCCTGCTGCCCTTTTTTACGTCCTTGCGCAGGATATCGCCGTAATTGTTGAGCGTCGCCCTGCGCACGGTTACGCCCGCAAGGTCGACGGGTTCCAGCTCTGCAAGCGGGGTGAGCTTGCCCGTTCTTCCCACCTGCCAGCGCACCTCGCGCACGACCGTTTCGCACTCCTCCGCCTCGAATTTGTAGGCTACCGCCCAGCGGGGGAATTTATCGGTGCTGCCCAGAATGTCGCGCAGGGGAACGGAGTTCAGTTTTATAACCGCGCCGTCGGTTAAAACGTCGATATTGCGGCGCTCCACCTCTATCTCGTTTATGGCGTCCTTCACCTCGTCCTCCGTTTTGCAGAGGCGGTAGTAGGGAAACACCTTAAAGCCCTCTTTTTTCAGCCACTCGAAGCAGCCGACCTGCGTTTCGGGCATGTCGCTTTCCATATAATTAATGTCGTAAAAATATATTTCGGGGCGGCGCTTTGCCGTGACCGCGGGGTCGAGGTTGCGTATCGCGCCCGCCGCGGCGTTGCGCGCGTTTTTAAGCGGCTCCGCCGCCGTTTTGTTGTAATCTTCGAGCACGCTCAAACGGATTACCGCCTCGCCCTTTACCTCCACAGTGCCCTTATAGGATATGGTGAGCGGGAAAGATTTTATGGTGAGGCACTGCGCCGTTACGTCCTCGCCTGCGGTGCCGTTGCCGCGGGTGGTTGCGCGCACGAACGCGCCGTTCTGGTACGTTATGCACATGGTGAGCCCGTCGAACTTGTACTCGACGGTAAACTCCGGCTCGGGCACGACCTTTTTTACGCGCGTGAAAAAGGCGTCGAGCTCGTCGGCTGTCACCGCCTTGTCGAGGCTGTAAAGCCTTGCAATATGTTCATGGCGGGAGAACGCCTTTAAAGGCTCGCCGCCCACCCTGCGGGTGGGGCTGTCGGGCAGAATCTCGCCGCTCTCCTCCTCCAGCCTCTTCAATTCGTCGTAGTATTTATCGTACTCGCTGTCGGGCACGGAGGGATTGTCGAGCACGTAGTATTCGTACGCCCATTTATTGAGTTTATCAACAAGTTCACGCATTCTGTTCATAGAAGTGTATCCTTAGCGCGGACGAGATTTCTCCGCACGCTTCGCTCGGTCGAAATGACAAACAAAATTATACCGCAGTTGCACATAACGGGTTATAAGTGTAGGGAGCCAATCCCTCCGTCACGCTATGCGTGCCACCTCCCTTTACACAAGGGAGGCTTCTACCGCAACCAGCACCCATGCCCATAACGGGTTCATAGGGGCAAGCAATTTCCACCGCAGCACCCGCACCCATGTCCTTAACGGGTTCATAGGTGCAAGCAAGACAAGGAGTGTGCGGAAGGTTTGAGGGAGCTTACTTAGGCGTAAGTGACCGAAAACACCCGTAAACACGACGCAGTATTGCGCCGCAGATATGAAGCCGCACGGACTCCGTAATTTATTCTAAAATTGTTAAAGGGGCGAGAGAGGCCGACAGCTCCTTAATCCCCTGCCCGTCGAAAGCCACGTTTATGACGGTGCCGCCGTTGCGGACGGCGACGACGGTGCCGTTGCCGAATTTGGCGTGGCGCACCTTGGTGCCTACGCGGTATTTGCCCGCGCCGCCGGCAGCGGGTTTTGCGCCCTGATTCGTACCGAAATTGTTGCCGAACGCGCCCGAGAACGACTTTGCGGGGCTTGCGAAACTCGCGGGGCGCTCTGCATAGTCGTCGTCGGCAGAGTACAGCGAGCGCGAATAGCCCCTGTCGTCCCCCTGTTTTTCGCGGGAAAAGTCGCCGCGTCCGTAAGAGTAGCGCCCGTCGGCAGAGCCGTAGCGCGAATTGCCGTAAAAATCGCCCGAATAGCGCTCTTTGCCGTATTCGCCCCTGCCGTAGCCCGAGTAGCGGTTGCCGGCATACACGGGAGTATCCTTTATGCCGAGCAGAGCCGAAAGTTCCTTTAAAAAGCGCGAAGGCACGGTGCGCTCGCGCCTGCCGTACAGGTTGCGCTCCTTTGCGCGGGTGAGATACAGCCGCTCTTTGGCGCGCGTTATGGCGACATACATCAGCCTGCGCTCCTCCTCCAGCTCCCTGCCCTCGCTCTCCGCGCGGGAAGAGGGCATTATTCCGTCCTCGAGCCCTGCGATAAACACGGCGCGGAATTCAAGCCCCTTTACCGAATGTATCGTGGCGAGGGTTACGTAGTTGCTGTCGTCCATATCGTCGGTGTCGGAATAGAGCGTAACCTGGCTGAGATATTCGCTGAGCGCCGTATCGGGATTGAGACGGGAGAAGTCGTCGACGGAGGCGATATACTCGTCGACGTTGGCAAGGTCGTTTTCGTCCTCGTAGGCGGAGCGCAGGTCGGTTTTATCGAGCACCTCGCGCACGAAGGTGTTTACGGGGGTATCGAGCGAGGATATCACCAGCCCCTTTATCGTGTTGCCGAAGTCCCTCAGCTTCGTTTTAGCGCCCGAATTCAGCGGAAGCTGGTCGCAGTCGAGCACGGCGTCGTAGAGAGAGAGCCCGTTTGCCGCCGCATACTCCTCCATCGCCTCCACCGTTTTCGCGCCTATGCCGCGGCGTGGCACGTTGATAATGCGCGTGAGTGCCTCATTGTCATAGGGGTTGGCAATCAGGCGGAGATATGCAAGGATATCCTTAATCTCCTTCCTTTCAAAGAATTTAAGGCCGCCGAACACCTTGTAGGGTATGTTGTATTTGTTGAACTCCTGCTCGAAAGAGCGGGTGAGCGCGTTTATGCGCATTAAAATCGCAAAGTCGGAGAACTTGTAACCGCCCGTCATGACGAGGTCGGAGATGTTGCGTGCCGCATAGAGCGCCTCGGACAGCTCGTCCTCGGCGGCAAAGTACTGCGGCTTTGCGCCGTCCGCCTCCTCCGTCCACAGCGTTTTGCCGCGGCGGCCCGAATTGTTCTTTATTATCTCGTTGGCAAGGTTGAGTATGCTGCCCGTGGAGCGGTAGTTCTGTTCGAGCTTATACACCTTTGCGTCGGGGAAGTCCTTGTCGAACTGCAATATGTTCTCTATCTCGGCGCCGCGCCAGCCGTAGATAGACTGGTCGTCGTCGCCCACGCAGAAGAGGTTGCCGTGCACCTTCGTGAGCAGTTTTATTATGTCGTACTGCACGGCGTTGGTGTCCTGGAACTCGTCGACGAGCACGTATCTGAACCTGTCGGAGAGATAGTCGCGCACGTCGGGATTGGCGCGCAGCAGCCTGCGCGCGTACAGAAGAAGGTCGTCGAAGTCGAGCGCGTTGTTCTCCTTTAAATGCCCTTCGTAGGCGCGGTAAACGCGCATATAGTCGTCGATGTTGCGCTCATATTCATGTTTCCGCGCGTACTGGTCGGGCTCGAGACCGAGCATTTTTGCGTTGCCTATGTGGAACTTGCAGTTTTTGAGCATTTTATCGTCGTCGTAGTCAAGTTCTTTCAGGCACTTTTTTATTATGTTTTTGCGCTCCGTTTCGCTGTATATCGAAAAATCGGGCTTTATGCCCGCCTCGGCTGTGTATCGGCGCAGTATGCGCACGCACATGGAATGAATGGTGCATATCCACATATCCGAAACGTCGCCGCATACAAGGCGCACCCTCTCCTTCATCTCAGCCGCAGCCTTGTTCGTGAAAGTTATTGCAAGAATGCGCTGGGGCGTTGCCAGCCCCTGCCTTAGTATGTAAGCAATGCGCGAAGTTAAAACGCGCGTTTTTCCGCTGCCCGCGCCCGCGAGAACGAGCACGGCGCCCTCGGTGTCGCACACCGGTTTTACCTGTTCGGGGTTAAGTTTATCAAGTAATTCGTCCATTTGTTTTTATTATACCACAGGCACGGATAAAACACAATTTTTTGCGCGGAGTGAATTGAGCGGCGGCGCGCAAATTTTTGCGCGCCGCCGCAGTACGCCGTTTTACAATCCCTCCGTCACGCTTCGCGCGCCACCTCCCTTTACACAAGGGAGGCTTTTTGCCGCATTATAAAACGCTAATAGTGACCTCGAATGTTTAGATTTGCATCTCCTTTTCTTTGCGGTAGCGCTCGAGCGCCTCCAGATACCTCGCCGAAAGTTCCAGATTGTAGCGCTGCTTCTCCTCGTAGGATAAAGTTGCGTAATAATCTTTATCGGTAAGGCGGCCGATTGCGTCGGATACCTCGCCGCATTCGTCGAGCATCGCCTTTACCTTTAAGTAGAATTCGTCGGGAGTCTGCCCCTTTATCTCGCGCTGTACCTTCGTGCCTATGTAGCTTTTGACTTTGCTTTCGTTGAGCCCTAAATTTTTCGCCTGCAATTCGCCCTGCTTTATGTTATCTTTGCAGTTTTCCCAGAAGTTATTTTTCAGCCGTTGTTTTGCCTGACGTGCCAATCCCTTGAGCGTTTCCATAATAACTCCTTTTGCGCCAAAAAGCGACACAGATTAAAATGAAAAAAGCCCGACCGACGTTGCGTCAGCCAGACCTTTTAAACTTAGTTCTTGTTGCGTTTTCTTGCCGCTTCAGCCTTCTTGCGGCGCTTTACCGAAGGAGATTCATAGAATTCCTTTTTGCGGAGGTCGCCGATAATGCCGTCGCGCGAGCACTTTCTCTTGAACCTTTTGATTGCGCTCTCAACAGACTCGTTTTCGCCAACTCTTATAGTGGACATGCCTTTCAACCCTCCTTCGCCTACGCACTTATTTCCCCTGCCTTTTTTCGGGGAGCTTTTGTATTATAGCAAACAAAAAAACTTATTGTCAAATATTTGAAGGAAAAAAATGACAGGTTTTTTACCGATTTTTCACTTTTTTTATAACAGTAAAACTTTTGGCCGCAAGGCGCGGGCATTTTAAGAGAGCAGCACGCCTATGCTGTTTATAACTATCCCCGCGGCGACGCTGATAAAATAGGTTGCCACAATCAGAAGTATGTTGCGCTTTAATTTTTTGCCGTTTTTAAGGAGCACGACGAAGCCCAGCCCGGCGTTTGCGCACAGCCCCGCCACGCAACTACCGAAGGTCATGAACCCGTCGATATAGGTCTGCGTTATTATAACGCTCGAAGCGCAGTTGGGAATGAGCCCTATCGCCGCCGTAATAAAGGGCTGGAGATACGGCCCGCCGATTATGAGCGACGAGATGGTATCCTCCCCTACCTCGTATATGATACAGCCGAGCACCATGTTAACGATTAAGAGATAGAGCGATATTTTGAGCGAATGCAGGAGCGGGTCGACGAGGAACACGCGTATGTCAGACTTGCCCTCGTGCTCGCGCCCGCAGGAGAAGGCGTGAATGTCCTCCTCCGAAAGGGGCATCGCCGCAGAAATTTTTTCGTACGGCAGAAGCAGGTTTGCCGCATAGCCGACGCCCACCGCTATTATCATCTTTATCACGATGAGCGGAACTATCATGTCCGCGCGCGAACCTTCGGACAAAAGAATGATGAGCGCCTCGTCGGAAGTGGCGAGGAACACGGCAAGCAGGGTGCCCGTGCGTATGAGCCCCCTGTCGTACAGCTTTGCCGCCATTACCGAAAAGCCGCACTGCGGTATTATGCCCGTCGCCGCGCCGACAAGCGGCGCGAGGTCTCCCTGCAATCTCTCGTGGTCCTTCGAAAAGGAGGTCTTGTGCTCCAGAAGTTCGATAAGCACATAGATTACAAAGATGAACGGGAATATTTTAAGCGTATCTAAAAACGCGTCTAAAATTGCATCCCACATGAGTATGTTTCTTTTTTATATTACCTTAATATTATTACCCTGAATTTCCGCATATAAACGGAATAGTCTTAAAATTAATGCCGCGACACGCGCGGCATTTGGATAAATGATTCTTAATAAGCAGCTAAAAAACTTATGAGACACAATTCCTCAGTCGGCTTCGCACCGCCGTCTTGCGTGGCGCAAGGAGTGCAAGCCGCCACGCGGCGGTCACCGCAAACGCCTTTGAATATGCGTTTGCTCATCTCACATTGCCCAAACAGCGGGTGTCCGCTGTTTGGAGAACTGCAATATTCGACCCTTTACACAAGGGAGCCATCCATAATAACCCCGGAGATGCGAGCAATAATCTTTACCGCAGCCCTCCTGCACATAATGACCCCGGAGATGCGAGCAGTAATCTTTACCGCAACACACACCCGCATAAAAATTTCATAGAAGCGAGTAAGACAAGGAGCGTGCGGAAGGTTTGAGGGAGTTTACTTAAGCGTAAATGACCGAAAACACCCGTAAGCGCGACACAGTATTACGACGCTTATATGAATTTTAACGGCGCTTATTGTTTTTTGCGGACTTTTCGGGAGGCGTAAACTGCCTTATCCTCTCCTCCGTCTCCTCTCTGGTGAGCGGAACGAAGTCGGAATCGGAATTCTTTTCGTCGGGAATGTAGCCGCCGTCGCGCGCGAGCAACGTAAGCTGAGTTTCGCAGTCGAATACGTACAGGTGCGAAAGGTCGATTTTGAGCGAATGTTTTTCGCCCTGTACGGGCTTTTCGAGGAACACGGTGAGGCTGACGTTTTTGGAGATGTCAATCTCGCCAAGCCCCTTGCCGTCAACCGTGTCGGCGCCGCAGACCGAACCCTCGATATCTGCGCCCTCGACGTCGACCCCGATATCCTCGGGGCGTATGCCGAGCGTGACGAGCTTGCCCGTGCCGACGTACTCATCTATGTTTGTCCAGCGGTCGACTATGTTCTGCGGAACGGCGAGTTTTTTATCGTCGAACGCGCAATATACGCCGCTTTCGTCGCGCTCCACGGTCGCGCGCTGAATGAAATTCATCGTGGGGCTGCCGATAAAGAAGCCGACGTAGGCGTTTGCGGGATAGTCGTACAGATTGCGGGGAGTGTCTACCTGCTGGACGAAGCCCTCCTTCAAAACGACAATCTTCGTCGCCATGCTCATCGCGTCGGCGAGGTTTTTGGTCGCGAGAATAAAGGTGCCCTTTACGCGCGCCTGTAAATTTATAAGCACGCTGCGCATCTGCTCGCGCAGATTTTCGTCAAGTCCCGACAAAGGCTCGTCGAGAAGATATATTTTGGGCTCCCTCACTATCGCCCTTCCGTAAGTCGTCAAAAGGCGCTGGGTGGAAGTGAGAGCTTTGGGTTTGCGGTATAAAACGTCGGTAAGTCCGAGCATTTCGGCGGCAACCTTTACGCGCTGGTTTACCACCGCCGCGGGCACGTTGCGCATTTTTAAGCCGAAAGCCATATTATCGGCAACGGTGAGCGAGGGATAGAGCGTGTTGGAACCGAATACCATAGCCACGTCGCGCTCCTTGGGTTCGAGTTCGTTCACCAGCTTGTCGCCGATATAAATATCGCCCGCGGTAGATTCTTCAAGCCCGGCGATTATGCGCAGGAGCGTAGATTTGCCGCAGGACGCGCCGCCCGTTACGACGATAAATTCGCCGTCGGACGAAGAAAAGCTGACGTTGAAGAGAGCCATTTTGCCGGAGGGATAAATTTTGCTTACCCCGGCGAGTTTGAGATTTGCCATTAAAGCACCCCGTATACAAAGGGCGTTTTACGCCCTATTATTTGAGTTTACCCCTATATAATAGCATAAAACGCACGCCTTTTCAATTAAAACGCGCCCCTTTTTTTGCACGACGGCAAAAAAAGGGGCGCGGCAGGAGCACGCCGCACATTTATGTTGCCATTTGCGCGCAAAAGTATTATACTTTTGGTATGAACGCAAAGAAAACCGACTACGACAAGCTGATGCAGGCGCAGATAAAAGAGCTCGGCGGCAAAAAGGCAAAACTTCTGCTGCACAGCTGCTGCGCGCCCTGCTCCTCCGCCTGCCTCGAAAGGCTGAAAGACTTTTTTGAGGTTACGGTGTTCTATTACAACCCCAACATCGAGGAAGAGGAATATAGAGTGCGCAAGGCGGAGCAGATAAGATTTTTGCAGGAGACGGGCTGGGCAGACGTGCTCGACTGCGACCACGAGGCGGAAAAATTTTATGAGATTGCGCGCGGTCTGGAAAACGTTCCCGAGGGCGGGGCGCGGTGCATAAAGTGCTACGAGCTGCGCCTTTCGCGCACGGCGGAAGAGGCTGAAAAGGGCGGCTACGACTACTTTACCACCACCCTCATCATAAGCCCGCAGAAGAGCTCGGCGGTACTCAACGCGATAGGCGAAAAACTTGCAAAGGATAAGCGCGCAAAATGGCTGTACTCCGACTTTAAAAAGCGCGGCGGGTATTTAAGAAGCTGCGAGCTTGCAAAAGAGCACAGTTTATACAGACAAAACTACTGCGGGTGCGAGTTTTCCCATTCGGGTTCACGAAATTTTATCTCTGCCGAGAAATAAAATTTCCGTGATTTTAAGGAACTAAGTTCCTCTTGCCGCGATTTTAAGAGCCCACGATTATTTAATCGCGGCAATTCACCTCCAGTGAGCCTGCTGCCGCAGCAAACAGGGGCGCGCTTAACGGCTGAACTAAATTCAGCCTTGCGCCGTTGATTATTTCAAAAAGGCTCACAGATTTTACGGCCGGTGACAGCACAAAGTCTGAGCAGCATTGAGAAACGCAAATGCACAAAAATTTACAGTTGAAATTTGGCGCGCGGTGTGTTATAGTATATATGTAAATAAAGCGGGCGCGCGGCGCGACCGTTAAAATACAGGCGCGTTTTGCGCCGCTTAAAGGAAAAAATTATGGATATTAACCGCTATTCACCTTCGTACATACTCGGCAAAAAGCACCTTATAGGTCTTACCGACTACTCCACGGAAGAAATTTTTGAGTTTTTATACGCCACGAAAACGCTTAAACGCAAGTTCGAGGCGCACGAGGAGACGAATATCCTGCACGGGACGACCGTTGCAATGCTGTTTGCCGACACATCTTTGAGGACGCGCTCGGCGATAGAGATAGGCGCCCACCAGCTCGGCGGAAACTGCGTCGACCTGCCTTACAGCAGCAAGGATATGCACGCGGGCGAGAACATAAGGGATATCGTAAACGTAATCTCGCGCTACGGAGTGAGCGCGCTGGTAACGCGCGGAATAAACAAAAAACTTTTGAGCGAGTTCACCGCAATCTCCTCGATGCCGATAATAAACTCGCACAACGACGACTGCGTGCCCATTCAGGCGCTTTCAGACCTGTTCACGATATGGGAAAAGAAGGGCGAACTTGCGGGCGTCAAACTCGCCGTCGTCGGAAAAGCGACGAGCATGACCTCCTCCTTCGTTATCGGCGCGGTAAAGTGCGGGCTCGACGTTTCGGTGGCATGCCCCGCAAGATACGGCTTGAAGCGCGAAAACGTTGAAGCCGCCGAACAGTTAGGCAAAATTTATTTTACCGACAACCCCGTAGAGGCAGTGCGCGACGCCGACATCGTTTACACAAACGCCTACCGCTACCACACCGTTCTGCCCGACGAGGAGAGAGAGGCGCTCGCGCCCTACCGCGTAGACGCGGGACTTATGTCGTACGCCAAGCACAACGCGCTGTTCATGCACCCCCTCCCCGCGACGCGCGGACTGGAGGTCACCGCCGACGTCATCGACGGAAAGCACAGCGTTGTTTACGACCAGGGCGAAAACAGGTTGCACACCGTTAAGGCGATTTTCACCATGCTTGCCAAGTAGTCACTCACAATAATGCGCACCTGTTGCGCAGGGAGTAAACATATCATAATCTATAAAAACGCCGCCGCGCAGGTTTTGCGCGGCGGCTTATTAATTTAACATATAGAACAACAATAATTGAGGCATATATGCGGGGCAATTAAATTTAGTTGCGGCATATGTGCCGCCCGATTATATTTTTAATAATTGCGCCATATATACGGGTCAATTATAATTCAGTCGGGGCGGCGGACAACAGCGCGGAAAATTTTGCGCCCCTCGTCCATAAACTTTTTTTCGTGCTCGGTTACGACGTTGCCCTCAAAAGGGTTTGCGGCAAGGTCGCGGCAGACCTGCAAAAGCGAGTAGCCGCACTGCGAATACATTTCGAGCGAAAAATCAAAAAAATCTTCGTTATCGGTCTTTTGCCAAATTTCCCCTCCCGCCTTTAAAATATTTTTATAGAGCGACAAAAAGCGCGGTGCGGTCAGGCGCTGTGCGGCATAGCCAAGCTTGGGGAGAGGGTCGGAAAAGTTGAGGTATATGCGCTCTATACTGCCTTCCGGAATGTAGCGGGGCAGAACCTCGGCGGGGCAGTTGATAAAGTGGACGTTTTTAAGCCCCTCCGCTTTTGCGCTCTCGCAGGCGGTGATTATGACGTTTGAAACCTTTTCGACGGCGATAAAATTCGTGTTCGGGTGGAGCTTTGCCATTCCCGTGACGAAGCCGCCCTTTCCGCAGCCTATCTCGAGGTGAACGGAGTTGTCGTTTTTAAAAACCTGTGCAAAATTTATGTAATCTTTGAGCTCTGCCGCCTTTTTCATATTCTTTTCGGTGAGGTCGGCGGCAGTCATTATATCGGCGCAGGCGGCAAGGCGCGCGTCTAAATTATCCTTTCTGTGCATTCTCATACAAAAAAGTTTACCATATTTTATACAGCTTTTGCAAACCAAAAGGGGCGGCGCGCGCACTTTATTTTTATGCGCGCCGCCATTAATTTAAAAATTGTGGGAGCGAAAAAAACTTGTAAAGGGTTTTGTGTGAAAATTTTAAAAATTTAAGCGGACAATATTTTATGCCGCGGCGTTTTTGCGCCGGATTGTGCGATTATAAATAAACCGTCGGGTGAAAAAAATAATTTTAAAAAGGGGGAAGAAAAATAACTAAATACGCCATACGCCGCATACTGCGTCGGCGTGCCGCAAGGCACGGGGCTATGCGCGCAATTTACGATATGTTCCCCCTTTAAAGGAGAGAACGTAACGTATGGAATTTTGCGAAATTTTTGCCCGCTACGGGCTTGACGTCGCCCTGATATCGATATTTTGCGCCGCGCTCTGCGCCGTGCTTAAAAGAACGGCGCTCAAAAACAAGCCGCGCGTCGTAACGATTGTTGCCTACATCTTCGGTACGCTCGTATATGCGATATACGAGAGCATGCGCGAGGGTGACGCGCTGTATGCATTTGAGAATTTCAGTTCGGTGATAGAGCACGGGCTTTCGGTCGGCACGCTCTCAGTTTTGCTCTGCATTGCGACGGACAGATTTTTGGGCGGAGGCTCCGCCACCGCGCAGGACGCAGTCGCCGAAATTTTAAAGGGCTGGGTTTTAAGCGGAAAAGAAAAAACGTGCGCAGATAGCATTATATCGCTCGCGCAAACGAAAGACGGCGACGAACTGAAAGAAGCGGCCAAGGAAGCCATATCGGAATATATCGCGGAAGGGCTCTCCGATACGGAGATAACCCTTATAACGGCGCTCGCCTGCGAGGCGGCCGAAAGGCTGAAAACAGACGAAAACAAGCCTGAAAGCGGCGAAACGCAGACAGAAGAAACTTAAAAACCCGCAAAAAAGCGGTCAGTCCGTATTATAATCTGCGGCGGACAAAGGGCGGGGCGGCACTTTATGTGCCGCCCCGCCTTAAACTTTATTCAAAACGATTCGTTTGCGACGACAGAGAATTATCTAAAATATTTGCCGTCCGTCGCCGCGCTCCGGGTTCCTTCGGCTGCGCACATTATGACGGAAGAGCCGTACCGCGCTATCTCACGCTTTCAATCTTTATATCATATTTCACTTTCAGCACAGAGAGCGCGGTATCTTTAAAGGCAAGATAATCGTTATACCTGCGCTGATAGAGCATCTTTTTTACGCCGACGAGGTCGCACCCGTTCTGAACGCAAAAATCCATGAGCGAGGACATTCGCGACTCTATCGTGTCGGCGACCGACTGCAAAACGCCGTCTTTAACCAGATGTGAATTTGCGCTGCCCTCCGCCGCGGGACGGCTTTCGGCCGCCTGAACGTTGGCAAGCGCGCGGTACTTTATTTTTAAAACGGGCGCCCCCGCCTCCGCTTCCATCCGCATTTCGCTGCTGTCATTTTTCAGTCCGACCGTATAATTCTCCCCGTCGTACACGCAGTTTACGACGGCGAGCCGTATTTCGCTGCGCAAAATGTTGAGGGCGAACGCCATGTCTTCATCGAGAATTCCGACGAAAGCCCCGCCCGTAAACGCCGCCGTGGTGAGGCAGGTGAACTCGGCGGAATTCTCTCCCCCGCCCGACGACTGCGAGCTGCCGCCCGAGCTTTTGGAACCTCCCGAAGAAGCCGTCGTCGACCCGCCGCTGCCGCCCTGTGAAAATTCGATAAGCGGCATATACGAAGAGGCCGACGGCGAACCCGCGTCCTGCGCGAGCAGTTTTAAATTTACCGTGGAGGCGTTTGCCGAATTTTTGAGCTCCTCGCTCATGGCGCGCTGTATTGCCGACGACGACATTCCGCCGTCGGACGGCTTTTGCCCCAAAAGCTCCTTTGCGCTGCCCCTGCACATCCCCACGAGCGCGGTTAAGGGCACATAATCGTTGCGGTAAAAATAATCGAGCACGGTAAATATATCCTTTTGCGCACAGCTTTCGCCCAGAACGACGAGATTGCAAAAGGCAAGTTTGGGATAAAAACCCGTTTTGGCGTTTATGTCGTCGACGGCGTCGGCAACGGTCGCGCCGCTGCCGGTGACCTGCGTGTACGCCGCGCTGCCCTCACCCTGCGCGGGCGTGGGAATTGCCGCCTGCGCGGTTACGTCGTACCCTTCCTCCGTAACATCCACGCCGACGGCGACGACTATCGACGCCTTGTGAATATCGACAAGCCCGAAATCGTTGGTAAAAAACAAAAACAGCATCGCCGCGATAAGCAGTATAAACGCGGCCCGCGCGACTTTTTGCATGCGCGTCGCTTTCGTCATAGAGATGTCCCCCTGCGCACCCGACGCTGCCGCACAAACGGGCGCGGGCAAATATTATGTAAAGATACCGCGCCGCAAAGCGCGGAAAGAACTTACCCCGTTTTATTTTTCTTTCTGAGCACCCACACGAGGGGCGGAATAATAAACGCGAAGGCGAGAAAAACCGCCCAGAGATATCTGCCGAACACCTCCTGCACGACAAGATAACTGTTGTTCGCCAGCACAACGAGGGCAAGCAGCAGCGCGTTGAGAACGAGCGAAGTTATCGCGGCGGCAGGGCGCACGTTGCGCCCCTGGGTCTGTTCTCTTTCGAGCGCGCCGCAGACGCAGGCGACGCAGAGCTGGATATAGAGCACTATCGCAAACAGCATGCACAGCTCCACGGCATACACGGCGATGAGGTCGACCCTGCCCACGAGCGAAAGCGCGCTGAAAAATATTGCAATTTTGCTTATGGCGAAGTACTGGTCGGGCGCAAGCACCGAAAAAATACTGTAAAACAGACCGAGAAAGAGGAGCACGAGCACGGCGGAGAGCGCATAAGTGAGCGTTATTTTTGTGCAGTCGCCCTTTTTATACCTGAATCTGCCCATAAGCATGAGCATAACCGCGCCGTCGGTAAAGTTGTAGAGCGAAAATCTCGCACCCGAAAAGAGCGCCGACGCGGGCGTGGTTTTAAGCACGGGGGCGAGCCAGCTTATGTTGCTCTCCCCGAACGACATTATGAAAAGCGCGGCGATTGCCGTGCAGAACACAGGCAGCGCGGCGTCGGCCACCCTGCCCGCGTTTTTTATGCCCTTGGCACCCGCATATACCGCAAATACAAAGAACGGCAAAAACGTTATGAGCGAGGGAATAGTGTCGTAGAAGATTGACTGGACGAACAATTTCTGTTCGAGCAGGGGAAGCAGCGCAGAGGCGGCGAAAAACAGCGCGAAGAGCCAGCAGAAAATCTTTGAAACAACCTTGCCGAAGGTGTTTTTCATGAGCGCGAAAAACGTAAGTTCCGTTTTGGAACAGGCATAAGATACCGCCCACACGACGGCAACCTGCAGCGCATACACGATTAGCGCGGGAAAAATGAGGTCGCCGCCGCAATAGTACGAAAGCACCGCGGGCATCATCAGAAGTTTGCCCGCCGCAGAATATACAAACATTATAAAACACACCTGACGGGTGCAGAGTTGCTCCCTCATCGTTCCTCCCCTGCCGCAAAATTTGCGGCAAACGCCGCGGCTGCCGCGGCATAATTGATTTTTTTTACTTTCCGCCCTT
Organism: Candidatus Coproplasma stercoravium; assembly: GCA_018713165.1. GTDB lineage: Bacteria > Bacillota > Clostridia > Christensenellales > Borkfalkiaceae > Coproplasma > Coproplasma stercoravium. The sequence goes on from DVFR01000039.1 coordinate 15,022, forward strand.
GGTCTCGCCAGTTTTAAGCCGCACCTTGTTTTTGCTTTTCAGCGCGGCGGGGCGCCTTGAGAGCGAATACATATCGGTTTTCAGCAGTCCGTCGCGCATGTCGCGCCTGGTAAGCGGCGAAAAGGGCGACAGCAGCGGAACGCCGTACGCCTGCTCGGTGACGAGATAGCACAAAAGAAAGCATATAAAGAGCACTATGCCGAACGTGCCTATGCTGCCGGCGATTATAAGAAATATCCAGCGCAAAGTCGTCGTCGTTTCGACGAGGTCGGGCACGACGTACAGGCAGATTGCCGAAAAGGCGACTATTATTATCGCGGGGGTAGACACTATTCCCGCCGTAACCGCCGTTTCGCCAAGCACGAGCGCGCCTACAATCGAAATTGCCAGCCCCACGTATTTGGGCATGCGGATAGACGCCTCGTTTAAAACTTCGAGCACGAAGAGCGTTAAAAACATCTCCACGCCGGGCGATAACGGCAGCCCCGAAACCGAGCTTGAAATGTTCAAAAGCAGTTTAAGCGGTATGAGCTGCAGTTTGAAGAGCTGCGCCGAAACATACACCGCGGGCAGAAGCATGCCCACAACCACCGCTACCGCGCGCAGAAAGCGCAGAATTGTAGCGCGGTACGAGGAAATATAGTAGTCCTCCGACGACTGAAAGTCCTCAATGAGCATATACGGCACAGTTATGGCTATCGGCGAACCGTCGACTAGTATGCCCACCCTGCCCTCGGAAATTTTGGCGCAGAATATATCGGGCTTTTCGCATGTTGCGCACCGTTTGAAGAGCGAGCGCGGACGGGACGAAACGAACCTGCCGACATAGGACGAGTCGGCGACGATGTCTATCTCGGTATTTTCAATCTGTTTTTTTAGTTTTTCGGGTATGGCGGGGTCGCACACGTCTGCAAGATAGCAAATAGTTACGGCGGTATCCGAGCGCCTGCCCGTGCGGACGGTATCAAGCCGAAGGTCGGGCGATTTGAGGCGCTTGCGCACCAGCGCGCAGTTGACCTTTATATCCTCGGTAAAGCCCTCGCGCGGGCCCTTTACCGCAATCTGCGTGGGAGGCTCGGCCACCGCCCTTCCGGGCGGCTTTGTAAGCCCTATTATAAAAAAGGTCTTTTCCCCGTCGATAAGCAGCGCGGCGCTGCCGTAGGATATCTCCTTTACCGCTACCGAAAAGTCGTCGTCCTCCTTCACCTCGGGCGAGGCGAGAATGGGGCGCACGTCCTCCGCCGTCGCGCCGTTTTTTACGCCCGCGAGCGGCTTTACGACGAGTTCGCCGAGCTGCGCCTTATCGATAAGCCCGTCGACGTAAACAAGCGCAAACTTTTTGCCGGCCGCGGAGGAGAATTCGTAAGTTATCACGTCCGCCGATACGAGCACGGATTTTATTTTTTTTATGCTTTCGGAAAGGCTCTGCATAAAAATATTATTCTTCTAAATTTTTATTTTATTATAAAAGCGTGAAAAAACAAAATTTATCGCGGCATATGTGCCGCTCAATTTATAAAATCAACGCCGCGGGCGCGCATATTTTGCGCGCCCGCGGCGTTGACAAACTTATCGGCGGGTGATAAAATTTTACCTGTCTGAAGAGGGCATAAAGGCGCCCTTGCACAAAGGAGAAAAAACATGAGCATAGAGTACGACGCGCGCTACTTTTCCCCGCGCGACACCCTGGAATGCGGACAGATTTTCAGATTTACCCCGTACAAAGAGGGCTACAAGGTTTATTCCGCCGACAGGGCGTGCTACGTTTACACCCGCGGCGACCGAACGATTGTGGAGTGCAACGACGTCGGCTATTTTTATAACTTCTTCGATTTGGGGCGCGACTATGCCGCAATCAACGCGCAGGCGAAGAGCTACGGCGTGCCGCTACTCACGCGCGGGGCAGAGCGGGGCGCGGGGCTGAGGCTTTTGAACCAGAACCCCGAGGAGATGATTTATTCCTTTATAATTTCGCAGAACAACAACATCCCGAGGATTAAGGGAATAATCGGAAGAATTTGCGAAAAACTCGGCGAAGAGCTCTCTTTTTGCGGTGAAAAATACCACGCCTTCCCCTCCTCGGCGGCACTTGCGCAAGAGAACGCCGAATTTTATAAATCGCTCGGCGCGGGATACCGCGACGGGTACCTCGTTTCCACCTCGAAGAGAATTGCCGCCGAGGGCATAGAGGAGCTGTATACCCTGCCGACGGCGGAACTTAAAAAGAAGCTTCTTACATATATTGGCATAGGGCCGAAAGTTGCCGACTGCATAAGCCTGTTCGGATTTGCGCGCAGGGAGTGCTTCCCCGTGGACACGTGGATTGAAAAGCTGTATCACGACGACTTCGGCGGCACGCTTAAAGACAGAAACAAGATAAACGCGTATTTTTGCGGTCTGTTCGGCGAAAACGCGGGATATATGCAGCAATACCTGTTTTACGCCAAGAGGGAGAATTTGTAAGGCTTTTTGGGCATACTATTCCTTGGAGAAATTAAATGCCTGATTACTTCACGCACAACATTGCCGCAGAACTGATATACGAGCAGCTTGGCGGCGAATACAAAAAAATTATCGCAGACAACAAAACGCTGTACCTTTTGGGTGCGCAGGGCGGCGACGTATTCTTTTTTTACGGTCTGAGCTATAAAAACAACGCGGGCAGACTGTTGCACCGCATGCCTGCCGCCGAACTGTTTGAAAAATTGAAGGGCGCCAACGCCGCGTACGTTGCCGGCTGGGCGACGCACTACGCGCTCGACTGCACTGTGCATCCGTTCGTGTACGCCTGCGAGGCGGCAAAGCGCGGCGCCTTTATCCACCAGAAATACGAGCGCGATTTGGGGCTGTACGTCAGCCGCAGAAGCGGCTTGCGCCGCATGATATTGCCGCGCGAAAGCGTGGTCGCCTGCACGCCGACGGTATGCGACGCCGTGCGCAGGGTTCTGCCGCAGATAACGGTTTCGGGCACGGAAAACTGCCTTAAAAGGCACTTTTTGTATTCGCTAAGACAGTTCAAATCGAAAAAGCAGGAATTTGAGCTCGACTGCGACTATTCGGAGGCATACAAGGCTTTCGAACGCGGAACAGAGCTCGGAGTAAGAGCCGCCGAATGCGTTATTTGCGGCGACATAGACAGCGAAATTTTTTCTAAAAGTTTTTTACAGAAGTAAAAAGGCGGCCTAAAATATAAGCCGCCTTTTAGCATATTTTTTGCTTAAAATTTTAATTGCCCCGCATATATGCCCTATTTAACGCATATCTCTTTGTAAATTTCCGCATCAGGCTCTCCCTCCTTTCCGGCACGCTCTTCCGCGGAAGTTTCCCCCTCCGCGCTTGCGGCAAACACCTTATCGTAGATGCCGCGCGTTGCGAAGTCGTCAAAAAGTTTATCCTGCGTCACCTCGTCGCCCTCGCGCGTTCTGAATATAACGTACTTTTTATCGTCTAAAAAGCGCACGGCGCGGCGGTATGTGAGGGAACCGTCGGCAAGGATATATTTAACTTCCAGCCCGCGCTTTAACTTTTTATTTTCGGTAAAATTTATCCTGCACGCCGCTGGCGGCTTAGAAAATGCAGAAACAAGCAAAAACACGCCGAACATTATGCAGTTTGCGCCCATATCCGTAAAGAAAAAGAGCGATGAAACGCCGAATGCGACGAGCACCGTCACCCCGCGGAGCGCAATGTTTGCAGCGCGGGCAGGCATAACTTTTGCGAGCAGACAGCGCGCCACCCTGCCGCCGTCGAGCGGGTAGGCGGGAAGGATGTTTATGATAAAAGTTACTGCGTTTGCCGTCATGACCGTGTCGGTATAGGCATATGAGAGCGGATAAAACCACCACAGCCCGGCAAGAAACATGCATATTGCGGCGTTTACGAGCGGCCCCGAAAGCGCAAGCTTTATCTCGTCTGACGGGGAAATGCCGTCAATCTCGCACTCTGCCGCCGCGCCGTAGGGCATGAGCTTTACCTTTTCGCACGAAAAGCCCATCGAATGAGCGCAAAAAATATGACCGCACTCGTGTGCAAGCGCGGTCAGTGTGTATATAAGGAACACGGGCAGTCCGCCGAACAGCGCCGAGGCTATGCCTGCCGCAAAAAACAGCGGGTGTATGCTTATTTTCATGTTTTTACCAACCCCGTGGCAGTTTTTCGGGCAACCTTTTATCGGTTCTGTCCTTTAATTTCCGTCACTGTTCAGTCCCTGTGGTATTCCATACGGGGAGAGTGCCCGAAAGGGTGTAGCAGTCGAGCAGCACGCCTTCGTTATACATAGACACCGATACCTGTGACGAGCCGTCTGACCAGCCGACGGGTATGTTGCCTTCCACATTATCGCCTGCGGAAACGTAAGAATCCGTAAGCCCGCTTATAACGCTGCGGAACACCGACGTATGCGCGATTTCAACCGAATACGTGCCGTCAGCCGCCTGCGTTACGGAGGCAACTTCGCCCTCCGTCACGGGATATACGGCGCACTCGTCGGTAAAGGTTATAACGCCTTCCGCCGATACCGAAACTTCGGCGTCGGAGAGTTCGGAAACGACGGGATAGAGGTCGAACTCGCTATACGCCGCCTCGGTTATCTCCTCGGTGGTAAGTCCCGTTATGAACGAGTTGATGGCGCTGTTCGGCATAAACACGTTCGTAAGGAATATGCCGATGGCGAGAAGGCAGGCCGCCGCCACCTCTATTATGAGAATTCTGCCCGACTTGTCGCTCATCGTTGCGGCGAACGCGCCCTTTTCGCTCTTGGGAGGAACGGTTAAGTCCTCGGCGTACACATAGTCGCCCATGCGCTCGTTCACGCTGTCGACGACCTGCTCTTTTAAGGCATCGTCGTCCTTGTGCTCTTTCTTTTTGAATACAGATTTCTTTTTTACGACGCTCACCGTGCTCACGGGCACTTCGAGCATCTGGGCGTATTCAAGTTCCTGGTTCATATTGCTTTGCCTCCGCTTGATTTTGGGATTTACTCTAATTTATGCCGCGCTCTGCGCGCATAGAACGTTGCGGACGGCAAAATATTTGTCTTAAATTGGCGTAAAATCCGCCCGCGCGCAGAAAAATTCTGCGCGCGGGCGGATTTATTTATACTATTTATTTACATTATCCGGTTATATTATAGTCCGCCGCCGCTATTTTATGCCGCGGGAGGAAAAATAGTCGGCAAGCGTTGCGAACTGCGCGGGCGAAAGCTCCTCCCCGCGCGCGAGCGCGTGTATACCGCAATTTTCGAGTGCGGCGCGCGCCTCGTCGCGCTTTATCCCGAAGGTCTGCATCAGATTGTTTTCGAGCGTCTTTCTGCGGGAGGCAAACGCCGCGCGCACGACCTTTTTATACATGGCCCCGTCGTTTACTTTAACGTTGCCCTCAATTATGTCTATGCGCACCACGGCGCTGTCGACATTGGGCGTGGGGTGAAAGAGCGTGCGGGGGACGCGCCTTATAATTTTGCACACCCCGCGCAGAGCGATGTTTGCCGTAACCGCGCCGTATTCGGGCGTGCCCGCCGCGGCGCAGAACCTTTCCGCGACCTCCTCCTGCACCATAACGGTGAGCGAGCGGCACTTTTCCGACTGTTCGATAAACTTCATCACGAGAGGCGTGGTTATATAATAGGGCAGGTTTGCAATGACGATATAGGGCGGCATGTCCCTCTCGAACGAGGTCATGTCTACCTTTGAAAAATCGCGGAATATGACCTCGGCGTTGTCTACGCCCGCAAGCGTGACCGCCAGCACGGGTTCGAGGTCGCGGTCAATCTCAAACGCTGTCACGTTTTTCGCCCTCTCAGCAATCGCCCTCGTGAGCGTGCCCGCGCCGCAGCCTATCTCCACCACAGTGGTATCTTTATCGGCGCCGGCGCCCTCGACTATGGAGGCGAGCAGGTTGGTATCGGTTATAAAGTTCTGCCCGAACTGTTTTTTGAATTTAAAGCCCTGCGAGAGCAGAACGTCTTTAACTTTGTTTTCTTCCATAAATTACCTCTGCCCGCGCCGCATAAAAACAACCCGCGCGCCTATACTTTTTGTGTAAGACAGGGCGTTGCCCTGAAAGCTTACCCTACAAAAGAGTAACGGGCGGCGGCAACTTGTTTGCCGCCGCCCTGCTTGTTTATCTCAGCTATCGTAAATCATAGGGCGCACGCGCAGGGGAATGTTGCGCGCCGCCGCTATGCGGGCACATTCCTCCACCTTTTGCCTGCCTATGCAGTCCACAACCGAAAACACCGTTTTTATGCCCCGTTCCGCGCACAGCGCGGCAAAGTCAAGCATGGCGGTAAAAGCCCTTTCGCCGAAGCGGCTCTTGCACACCGCCTGATATTCCTCAGCCGACGGCGCGTTCATGCTTACGTTTACATAGTCGACAACGCCCGCAAGGTCGGCCGTGATATCCCTGCCGTTTATCAGGTTGCCCTGGCCGTTGGTGTTGATGCGGATTTTAAAACCGCGCGCCTTTAACGCCGCGGCAACTTCGACGAGCACGCCCACCCTTTCGGTCGGTTCGCCGAAACCGCAGAACACCGCCTCTTTATATGGTTTTTGCGGAACCGCCGCGAGAACTTCCCCGCACGTCGGCTCGCGTTGAAGCCAAAGTTTGTTTCCGTAATAGCTGTCCTTGCCGTTGCGCACGCAAAACGTGCAGGCGTTGGAACAGCGGTTTGTTAAGTTGATATATATATTGTCGCCCATCTCATAGGCGAAAGTAAGACCTTTTTCCATTTAATTCAGCCATATATGGGGGTCTTTTAAAGTTTACGCCGCTTTAAATCAGGTTTGAACTGTTTATACCCGTTATTTACGCACGGCTAAACACTCAGTTAAGTTTTTTGAACAGCCTGTGCGCGTTAGCCCAGACCTGCTCCGCCATAACGCCCGTCTCCACGCCCTTTATCTCCGCCATATTCGCCGTTATTTCGGGGATACTTGCGGGTGTATTCGGGAACGTGCCGTATAAACTTGCGGGCGGAAGATAGGGGCTGTCGGTCTCGGTCAAGAGCCTTTCAAAAGAGATTGCGGCGATGCTCTTTTTTGCGCGCTTGCTGCCCTTCCACGTGGAAGTCCCGCCGAAGGAAAAGAAAATTCCGAGCTTTGAAAACTCGCGGGCAAGTTCGGGCGAGTGCGAATAGCAATGAAGCAAAGCGCCGTTTGAAAGCAGAGCCGCGTGTTCCTTTAAAAGGACGAACATATCCTCGGCGCAGTCGCGGCTGTGTATCTGCACGGGCATGCCCGCGCGCGCCGCAATTTCAAGCTGGCGCAAAAACAGCTCGTGTTGCAGGGTTTTGTCGGTATCCTCGTAGTGATAGTCGAGTCCTATCTCGCCGAGCGCCACGCACTTCGGGTGGTTTAAGAGCGCCTCTATCCTTTCAAGGTCGCCCTCCCCGTATTTTTTTAGCTCCGTCGGGTGGAAGCCCGCGGTGAAATATACGCAGGGGTACCTTTCGGAGAGCACCGCGCCCGCCTCCGACGAGCTCAAATCGAAGCCCGCCGTGATTACCTTTTTTACGCCGACAGACTCAATTTTTTCTATCAGGCCTCCGATATCGCCGTACTCGCCGCCCGTCAGGTGGCAGTGCACGTCGACATATGAGGCGGAAATTTCGTCTATGCTCACGAAAGAACGCTCCCCGATGGCACGTCCTTTTCGGGGCAGACGAGCGAGAGGGTGCCGTCGGGCGCCTCCGCGCACACAATCATGCCCTCGCTTTTGAGCCCCTTCATCTCGCGCGGGGGAAGGTTGGTCACCACAACCACCTTTTTGCCCACCATCTCTTCCGCCGTATAGTGTTTGGCTATGCCGCTGAGCACGGAAATGGTCTTTCCGCCGATATCCACCGTTTCGTGCAGCAGTTTGCTCTTTTTAACGGGCTCGCAGGCGACGACGGTGCCCACCTGCATGCGAACCTTTGCAAAGTCGTCTATGGTGATGGGAGGAACTTCCTCAGCCTTATTTTCGGGCGCGGGAGCGGCGGCTTCGCGCTGGGCTTTGGCTATCTTTTCAATCTCGGGCGCGATATCGGCGAATTTTATGCGCGCGAACAGCGTTTTGGGCTGTGCGCTCACGCGGTAAGTTTTCTGCACGCCGAATTTATCCAGGCTGTCCCAGCCGCGCTCTTCGGCGCCGATTTCGTTCAGAGCTTCTGCTGCCGTATCGGGCATGAAGGGTTTCATAAGAGCCGCGCCGACGGCGATTGCCTCGCAGAGGTTATATAAAACCGTGGATAGCCTCTCCTTTTTGTCGGGCTGGCCGGCGAGTATCCAGGGGGTGGTTTCGTCGATATACTTGTTGGCGCGGCGGAAGATTGCCCACACCGCGTCGAGCGCGTCTGCCACGCAGAACTTATCCATAGCGGCGGCGGCATTGTCGCGCGCGGCGCATACGGCAGATTTAAGGCTGTCGTCCACCTCTTCGCGCACGCCCTTATCTTCGGCCGTGCCGCCGAAATACATATTGGTCATCGAAACGGTGCGCTTTACGAGGTTGCCGAAGGTGTTGGCAAGGTCGGAATTGGTGCGGTCGCACACGAGCTCCCACGTTATCGTGCCGTCCTGGTCGAAGGGCATTTCGTGGAGAACGTAGTAGCGCACGGCGTCTTTGCCGAAAATTTTAGCAAGGTCGTCGGCGTAGAGCACGTTGCCCTTGGACTTCGACATCTTGTCGCCGCCCTGCAACAGCCAGGGATGACCGAAAATCTGTTTGGGAAGGGGCAGACCGAGCGCCATTAAGAATATGGGCCAGTAAATAACGTGGAACCTTATTATATCCTTGCCCACGACGTGAACGTCGGCGGGCCACAGTTTTTTGAACTGTCCGGAGGGCGAATCGACGTCGTAGCCGATGCCCGTTATATAGTTTGCGAGCGCGTCGAGCCATACATACACGACGTGGCGGGGGTCAAAGTCTACGGGCACGCCCCACTTGAACGAGGTGCGCGAAACGCACAAATCCTGCAATTTCGTCTTTAACGTGCCGTTTTTTGCCGCCGCGGCGAGCTCTTCGTCGCTCTTTCCTATGAAATCGTCCGCAAGCAGGAAGTTATTGAGCATTTCGTGCTTGCGCGAGGCGGGACGGATAAAGTCGGGGTGGGTGCATATGTGCTCCACGAGGCGGTCGGCATATTTGCCCATCTTAAAGAAGTACGCCTCCTCCCTCGCGGGCTTCACTTCCCTGCCGCAGTCGGGGCACTTGCCGTCTACAAGCTGGCTCTCCGTCCAGAAACTTTCGCACGGGGTGCAGTACATTCCGACGTATTCGCTCTTGTAAATGTCGCCGCTGTCGACGAATTTTTTAAAGATATGCTGAACTACGCGCTCGTGCTCCGGGTCGGTGGTGCGGATGAACTTGTCGTAGTCCACGCCCATCAGTGCCCAGATATCCTTAATCTGCGCCGCAACCGAGTCGACGAACTGCTTGGGGCTCACGCCCTTTTCCTTTGCTTTGAGCTCTATCTTCTGTCCGTGCTCGTCGGTGCCCGTCATAAAGAACACGTCGCGCCCCTGCATGCGCTTGAAGCGCGCCAAGGCGTCGGTCAAAACAATCTCGTAGGTGTTGCCGATGTGCGGCTTGCCCGATGTGTAGGTTATGGCGGTTGTGATATAAAACTTTTCCTTCATCTCTTTCACCGTTCGAATGTGCGCTGCGCGCGGGCGGTTTTCCCGCGCGCGGCGCGCTTATTTTTTTCTAAAAAAGTATACCATATCCGCGCCCGATTGTAAACTGAGTTTGGGCATATAAAAAAAGTAACGCGAATAAAATTATTTTATGAACGCCGTATTTACCGCAATTTTTATATGCTCCGCCGCAATTTTAGCCATAGTCGCGCCGCAGGATTTTTTGAGTTCTCTTATCGGCGGCGCGCGCACCGCGGCGGAAGTTTCGCTCACGCTGTTTTGCATATACGCCGTGTGGATGGGGCTTGCGGCGGTTGCCGAGGACTGCGGAATAACCAAAAAGACGGCCGCGCTTTTAAAACCGCTGTGCAGAAAGGCGTTTAAAACTAAGAGCGAGAGCGCCTGCGAGGCGGCGGCAATGAATTTGACGTGCGACCTTTTAGGCGCGGGCGCCTCCACCCCGTTTGCGGTGAAGGCAATCGGCGAGTGGGAAAAGGAGAACAACGGCTACGCGCAGAAACTGCTGTTTATAATAAACGCGGCCGGATTTCAGCTCATACCCTCCACCGTGATTGCACTGCGAGCAAGCTACGGCAGCGTTGCCGCGGCCGACATATTTCTTCCGTCGCTGATATGCTCCGCCGCGACGCTCATAATCTCCGTCGGGCTGTTCATCGTTACCGAAAAGCTGACCGCGCGCAAAAAAGGAAGAAAGGGCGCAGGGCGGCGAACGGTAAAGGCGCGCAAAACCGCACAAAAAAGGACGGCGTGAATGGCGCTGATTATTCCCATTATTTTTATAGCGGTTATCGCATGCGCGGCGGTAAAGCGGGTGAACGTGTATTCGGGCTTCACCCGCGGCGTGGAGGGCGCGTTTAAGTTTGTTTTATCCCTCCTGCCGTGCCTCGCGGCGGTATTTATGATGTGCGCGCTGTTTGAAGCGAGCGGACTTTCGGCAATGCTTATAAAACTGCTCTCGCCCGTATTCAACTTTTTAGGCGTCCCCGCGGAGCTCACCAAACTGATACTCATAAAGCCGCTCTCGGGCAGCGGGTCGCTCGCCTACCTCACCGAGATTATCACCACCTACGGCGCCGACAGCTACGTTGCGCGGTGCGCGTGCGTGTGCTACGGCTCTTCCGAGACGGTGTTCTACGTCTCCGCCGTGTATTTTGCGGGACTTAAAACAAAGAAACTGGCGCGCCCGATAGCCATATCGCTCTTCGCCTCGCTATTATCCACCCTGCTCGCCTGCCTGCTTTGCAGAATTATATAATTAGTTATTCACGAAAAATCTTTCCGCTTTGCGGAAATCTTTTTCCGTGAGATATATCGTCGTGAAAAAGAGGTATCGGCGAAGTAAATTCGCCTGCTCTTTTTCCGAGCGTATTTATTTTAGAACTTGCCGTGGCAAAAAGTTATTCCTTGTAAAGTTCTTAACGCTCGCTTGCCCCCTTTAACGCTTTAGCTTTAAGGGGGGATGGCACGCAAAGCGTGACGGGGGGATTTGCGCTGAACTTTACTGCGTGAGCAGCGAACTAAATTCGCCTTGCGCACACTATTCATTTTAAAAAATTACTGTCATTTTGCGCGAGCCACGCATTAAATTTTTCGTTTAGCGCGACTTTTAAGCGCCTGAAAATTGCGTAAAGCACAAAGGCGGCGTAAACCCGAAGTTTACGCCGCCTTTGTATGATAAGGGGGAAAATGATGAGCAAATTTAATATGTAAACGGTCTCGCAACCGATTACATTTACCATTATAATCATCGGCGAAAAAAAGTAAACGAAAAATTTAAATTTTTTTTAAAAGTCCGCATATTAAAAATTGTGAACATATTTTGTTATATATTTACAAATTAACAAATATTTCGCGTTCTATCGCGCAATTTTCGTTTTTAGGGTCTGATAGCCTCAATTATGTGCAAAATTAACAAAAAACCGACGACCTGCATATGATTAATACTGTTAAATTTTCACAGAAACGAACTGCCCGCTTTATCGGAAGCGGGCAGTCAAAGCTTAAATTTATTAGTCGCCGCGCAGCATTTTTACGGCGTTTATTACGGCTTTTGCGGCAAAATCTGCCTGCTCTTTTGTATTCTCCCTGCCGAATGTGAAGCGCACGCAGGCGGCGGCGTCCTCCTCCGAAAGCCCCATGGCAAGCAGCACGGGCGAAGGTTTCGAAGCGCCCGAAGAGCACGCCGAACCCGTGGACACGCATACGCCCGACATGTCGAGCGCCATCATAATCTCCTCGCCGCGGCAACCGGGAAAGAGAATATTTGCGTTGGAGGGAAGGCGCGAAACCTTATCGCCGACAAGGCGCGCGCCGACTATTTTTGAAGTAACTTCGTCCGCGAACCTGTCGCGCAGGGTGCGTACCCTCTCCTCGGTTTTCCCCATATCCGCGCACGCGAGCGAGAGCGCCTCCGCCATGCCGACTATTCCCGCGACGTTGGAAGTGCCGCCGCGCAGTCCGCCCTCCTGCTGTCCGCCAGAGATGAGGCGGGATATCTTTACTCCCCTTTTAAGCCACAGCGCGCCCACACCCTTGGGGCCGTAAAACTTGTGCGCGGAGAGACTTATTCCGTCGGCAAACGTGCAATCGAGCGGAAGGCTCCCCGCCGCCTGAACGCAGTCGCAAAAATAAAACGCGCCTGCCGTTTTGCACAGTTCGTATATGGGGTTTACCGGTTGAATGACGCCCGTTTCGTTGTTGGCATACATTACGCCGACGAACGCCGCGCCGCCGCGGTTTAACGCCTTTTCTACAAATTCGGGACGCACTATGCCCGAACTATCGGGGTTTATAAGCTCGGTTTCAAAACCGAACGCCGCCATATCCTCCGCCGCCCTTATAAGCGATGGGTGCTCTATGGCGGAGAGAATTATGCGCATCTTTTTTCCGAAATTTGCCGCGCACACGCCTTTAAGCGCCCAACTGTTTGCCTCCGACCCGCTGGATGTGAAGTATAAATTGCCGTGATTGCCGCATATGAGGCGGGTAATTTTATCGCGCGCGGAGAGCACGGCGAGGGAGGCGTTCCTGCCGAGAGAGTACCTTGAATCGGCGTTGCCGAACTCTTCCGAAAGATATGGCCGCATTGCCGAAAGCACCGCCTTATCGAGCGGAGTGGTTGCGGCATGGTCGAGATAGATAGTATTCATTTTAATTGACCCCGTAATATGCCGCAACTAACGCGGCATTTGCCCGTTTATTCCAAGCGCGCGCCGCAAAGAGCGGCGCGCGCCTTAAAATTATTCAACCGTATTTTGTACTGCGCCTGCAACACCGGATTGCTCGTCAGATTGCTGTTTTACATAGTCGAGGTTATAGCAAAGTTCCTTGAGCTTTTCCTCGCGTTCAACGCCTTCGAGATAACTCCTGCCGAGGGCGGTGGCATTGTCGCGCTCGTTTATGCGCAAGCGGCGCGCGTCGCGCGCGAGCGGACGGGCGAGCACTATCGACGCAATGAGCGAAACCGCCGCAAGTGCAAAGAACACTATGGTAATTATCAGGTACATGCCGCCCCTGTCGGCAAACATAACGGTGCTGAAACCTATGCCGAGGCAAAGCAGAATTATAAAAGGCACGAACGCAAACAGGAAATTGCGGAACGATTTTTTATAGTCAGACCTGAAACGCCCGCGGCGCTCGGTTTTCTTTTGCTCGTTCTCCGCCTTCAACGCGGCGTTCTTTTTTGCCTGCTCCCTAAGCTCCGATTCGGCGGCGCCCCAAAATTCAGAGAGCGACTCTTTCTCCTCCGCTGAGGAATATTTTTTTAAATTCCCGCTCACCTCCAAAAGCTCGTCGAGGCGGGAAAGGTCGGTAAAGTTCTTTGTGAGAAGGCGAAGCTTTAAGGGGTAAATTTCGCTCAGCTCTTCAAACTCGTTCTGTGCCGAGTCGAGCGTGGCGAGCGCGTATTCCTCCTGCCCGCCTTCGGCAAGCGCATACGCCTTTTGCACAAGCTCCCCGGCCTTGCGCGACTTTTCGGCGCGTTCCTCCTCCCTCTGTTTGCGCGCAAGGAAGAGCTGTTCGGGAGTCATGGTCGCCGCCTCCTCGTCGTCCTCTTCAAATTCGGGGACTTCGAGCCCGGTTTCGAACGGTTCCTGCTCGCCGTCTTCCTCGCCCGAATCTATAATTTCAAGTTCCTCCTCGCCCGCTTCGTTTATGCGGATTCGGTACTTGCGGTTTTTATCGTCGTCGATAAACCTCTCTTCAGCCATCTGTCTGCTCCTTTAAAGGTCTTGGAATATAAGTTTTTGCGCAAAATGAGTAAAAGCTGCCCCTGTATCTGCTCTTTGCCCAGCGGCAGAGCTGTTCGTTTTCAAACACGGCGAACGCCGCACTGCCCGAACCGGTCATGCAGGCGCCGTCGGGAGAGAACGAGAACGCCTCGTACAGCGCCCTCTCCGCGTCGGGATTGAGCCTGCGCGCGGGAGCGTACAGTGCGTTGTACAAACTGCCGCACAGCCCCGCATAGTCGCCCGAAGCGAGTGCGCCCAGCGCCCTCTGCGTGTTGGCGCGCCTGCCGTCGGGGAGTTCGTCGTAGAGTTTATAGCACTCCACCGCAGAAACTCCGCTTTGCGGCGCGATTATAAAAAAGTTGAGTTTCAGGGCGCTTTGAAAACTCTCCACTATGTTGCCCCTGCCGCGCATCCGCGCCCAGCCGCCGCGCATCATAAAGCGCGTGTCGGAACCGACCATGTCGGCAATCTCCTCCGCCGCGACATTTTTTACGCCGTAGAGCGAGCACATCGCGTTTAGAACGCCCGCCGCGTCTGCCGACGAGCCGCCCAGCCCCGCGCCCAAGGGTATGTTTTTATCTATGAATATGTCGGCGCCGCAGGTGCCGAACTTCTTTGAAAACAGCTCCGCGGCACGCGCGGCGTTGTTTTTTTCGGGCGGGATATTCTCGCTGCCAAGCCCGCGCATGGAGATTGTAACGCGGCCGTCGCCCCGCCTTTTCACCGTGACGATATCGAACAGGTCAATCGTCGTCACGACGCTGTCGAGCATGTGATATCCGCCCTCCGCGCCCGTAATTTCGAGCGTTAAGTTGAGCTTTGCGGGAGATTTTACGCGCACCCTGTCCATAATTAAATTATAGCACTTTATGCGCGCCAAAACAATAAATTACGGCGATAAATATGCCGCCGCGCGGAATTTTTCCGCGCGGCGGCACCTGTATTTTGTGCAATTTGCCTTTATTTTTACTTTTTGGGACGGTAAATGACTATGCGCTCCTCGCCGCTGAGCGGGAACGACGTGCCGCCGCACGCCTCCGCCACCTCTTCGGGCGAGAGTTTCAGCCTCTTTGCCGCCGACCAGAGCGTTTCGCCGGCAGAGGGCACGAGCACAGTGATTGCAGGGGGCTGCCGCTCGTCGTCGGCGCCGTCGGAAATTTCGGCTACATACGAACAGGTTTTTTGCACGCACACCGCGGCGGTGATTTTGAGCGCCGCCTCAGCCTCGCACTCGCCTTCGGCGCGCTGGCGCACGCTTATGTTGTTTACGGCGACGTCTACCGACGAAAAACTGCCCTCCGTGCCCGCAAGCTTTACCGAAAACGGCAGCGCGACTTCGGTTGAATGGAGCTCACCGTCGCGCGAGTAAATCAGCACGGACGACACGGCGCCTTCGAGCATGCCCGTATCGGCGGAGTACGTGCACTCCGCACGCGGGCTTATGGCAACCTTGAACGCGCAGTTATAGTCTATTTTTGCCTTGACGGAGCAGGGCCCGCCCACCCGCTCGGAATATACGCGCACGTCGTCGCACGCGAGCGCGCTCTCCTCATTCAGAGATACGACCGCCTCGCCGCCCTTGCGGAAAGCGTCGGTTGCGGCGCTCGTTTCGTGTTCGTCAAAGAAGCACCCGCAGAAGGTAAGCTGGGCGTTGAAAGAGATGGCGCACCTGCCGCGCTCTTCGTTTACCTGCGCCGACACCGTTGCCTCTTTGAGCTGTGCAAAGCACTGCGCCCTGCGCGGGAGAACGGCGTCGTCGCACAGAATCTCGGCGGAGAAGGGAATCACCCTGTCGAGAGCGACGGGCTCAGAGCCGCGCACCGCGAGAAGCGAGAGGTATATTTCGCCGTTTACCCTCACCTCCCCGCCGCCGCAGCGGCAGTCGGTTACCAGCGTTTTGACGTCGTGGGTGAGGATATCCTCCACGCCCGCCGCCTCGAATTCGTCCTCCACCTCGCTCTCGCCGGAGAACGTGACCGCCGATAAAAATTTCAGCGGTTCGAAGCGGCACACGGCTCCCTCCGCCGAGGAAAGATATGTGCGTTCGGCGGAGCCGTATACGTCGATTACCGCGCAGACGACGGCAGTAACGAGGAAGGAAGAGCCGTCCCTGCGGACGGTCACCTTTTCGCACGAAAGGCGGGAAAATGCAGTCTGGGCGGGTGCCAGACGGTCGTCATCGGCAAAATGCGTAAACTCCGCACCCTTCTGCGCGCGGCTTAAATTGCCGTTTACGTCGGAATACACCGCCGTGCAGACCAGCCTGCCGCCGTAGTTGACCCTGCCGGAAGAAACTTCGCACCCCGCGGGCGATATCTGGGGACTTACGGCGAGCACCTCGCTCACGCCGTCGCCGAAGGAAAAGCGGCACTCCACCGCCGACCGCGAAGTAATTTCCGCTATCTTTTTTACGTAACTTTCAGTCTGATATTCAGCCTTGATTGACATTTTTATGTACACTCCTTTTTTTCGGCGTAGCCGCTTTTAATTCAAAAGTATAATATGCCGCCCGCCGCGCCATTATTACATAGAAAAACAGGCGCATTGTGCAATATTATGCCGAAGTAAAGATCCCCCACTAAAGTGGGGGCTTTATTTTAGCCCTATAAGGGCACTATACCGGCAACCGCTCAAGCGGTCACCGGTACGCTAAAGCTAACGACCGCGCTCCTGTTGCCTCAACCCTTAAAAGG